>JANOJW010000507.1:0-5733 GCA_031418955.1 Hyphomicrobiales bacterium
TCTGGGCGGGCGCGAGCTGAAGCCGCCGGCGCGGTTGCCGGTGGGATGATGCGACCCGTGGTTGAGGAATGGCGTCACGCCGACGTCGGACGATCACGCCCAACTGCAGGATTTAGGCTGAGACAATGCACACCCCCCCCCCAGCCCTCCCCCTCACGGGGGAGGGAGTCCAGGCGGGGCGGTCCGAATGGAAGCCAGCTATATGCGATTGCCTCCGTCAGGGAGCGACCCGGCTTGCGGTGAGCATTTCCTGCTCTATCGTGGGCGGCTGGAGTTCGAGGAGCGGCCATGCCCACGCGCAAGTCAGTGGTGTCCGTCGAGCGTGGACTTGGGCCCGACGGCCGCATCGCCGTCGTCCGCTTCGACCGCGGCGATACCGTGAACGCCCTGTCGCCCGAAGCTATGCGCCAGCTGCGTGACACCGCCCGTGCTTTCGAGGACGATCTGGCGACCTCCGTGGTCGTCCTGACCGGCAACGCCCGCGCTTTCTCCGCCGGCTTCGACCTGAAGGACGCCGAGCGCAAAGCCAAGTCCGCCGAAGGCCTCGGCGAGGTGCGCAAGTCGATCCGCACCGGACCGTCCATGTGCCGGGCTTGGCACGAGATGGAGCAGGTGACGATCGCCGCGATCGAAGGCTTCGCCATCGGCGGCGGCGCGGCGTTGGCCGTTTCGCTCGACTTCCGCATCTGCGGCGCCGGCGCCCACTTCCGCATCCCAGAGGTGGCGCTCGGGCTCAACATGAGCTGGGGCTCGATCCCGCGCATGATGCAACTCATGGGCCCGACCCGCACCAAGCTCGCCGTGCTGCTGGCCTCCGATCGCATCCAGGCAGCCGAGGCCGAGCAGTGGGGCCTCGTCGAGACCGTCGTGCCGGACGGCCAGGCGTTCGCCGAGGCGATGAAGCTCGCCGAGCGCATCGCGGCGATGCCGCCGATCCCCGTCAAGATGACCAAGGCGACGGTCAATCGCCTGGCCGGCGCGCACGATGACCTGGCGGCCCACATGGACCTCGACCAGTTCGCACTGACCACCATGAGCGAGGATCACCGCGAGGGGGTCTCAGCCTTCTTCGAGAAGCGCAAACCGCGATTTCGTGGCCGATGACCACGGACGCCGACAAGCACAGCGTCGACGCGGCCTCAGCCGACACCACGTCGAGCCTGTTCGCTAATCCCGACTATCGCCGGCTGTGGGCGGCCGGCGCACTGACCGGCGTCGCGCGTTGGCTCGAGTTCATCGCGCTCGGCATCTACGCCTACGAGCTGACCCGATCGCCGCAGCTCGTTGCGCTGCTGGCCGTGCTGCGCATGATGCCCTACGTCGCGCTTGGTTTTCTGGTGGGCGCACTCGCCGACCGTTTCGACCGCCGTCGCCTGCTGATCCTCGGCACCTCGATTGCAGCTCTGACCGCCGCCGTCATGTGCGCGCTTACCTATGCGAAGGTAGCGAACTATGCCGCGATCGCTGCCGCCACCATGGTCTCGGGTGCTTTCTGGACCATCGACATGCCCGTGCGCCGGCGCATTCTCGTCGATACGGCGGGCGTCGCCCGCGTGGCCAAGGCGCTGGGCTTCGACAACTCGACCAACTATGCCACCCGCGCGCTAGGTCCGCTGATCGGCGGCGCCACCTATCAGCTGGTCGGCATCGAGGGCATCTACGCGCTGATCGCGACTGCCTACTTCACGTGCCTCATCCTGGCGTTCCGCTTGGCATCTCGACGCGAGACCGGCGGCGCACGGCTGTCGACGGGTTTGCTAGCCGCGCTGCGCGTGCCGAGATCGCTGGTTCTTGATCGCCGGTTCATGGTGATCATGGGCGTGACGCTGGTCTACAATCTGTTCTGCTTTCCCTTCACGACCATGGTGCCGGTGATCGCGCAGAAGGATTTCGCGCTGGTGCCGGTGCTGGTCGGAGCGCTGTCGGCCTGCGACGGCATCGGCGGCGTGTTCGGTGCGCTCGTCGTCGGCCTGCTCGGCAGCGAACGCACGCTGTTCCGCATCTACTACTTCGGCACCCTGGCGCTGCTCTCGCTCATGCTCGCGCTGTCCTTCCACCTCGAGATCATGACGGCGATCGGCGCTCTGCTGCTGATGGGCGCGGCGGCGGCCTGCTTCTCGGCCACCCAGTACGCCCTGGTCCACCTGATCTCGCCGCCCGAGATCCGTGGGCGTGCGACCGGCATTCTCTCCCTCTTCATCGGCACGTCGATGATCGGCCACTATCTTGCGGGAGAGCTGTTCGGGCGCCTGTCCTCCCCCGAAGCGATCCGCGTGATGGCGGTCGCCGGGATCTGCCTGATGTTGGCCCTCGGCCTGATCTGGCGACGGCTGCAACCTGCTGCCTCGCCCAGTCATTGAAAATTGAACATTCGTCAGATATGCTCGACCTCATGCCTCTGCTGACCAAAACCGCGGCCGCGCTGGTGGCCCTCTATGTCCTCGTGGTGCTGGCCGCCTGGCTCGGCCAGCGCAAGCTCATTTATGTCCCCGACACCACGCGTTACGCGCCAGCCAGGTACGGGCTGCACGACGTGGTCGAGCGCGAGCTTGCCATGCCCGACGGCGCGCGCCTCGTTGCCTGGTACTCAATGCCGCTGCCTGGTCAGCCGACGCTGCTGTATTTCCACGGCAATGCCGGTGGCCTCCACAGTCGCGCCGAACGCATCAAGCGCTATGCGACGCGCGGGGTCGGCGTCTTCATGACGAGCTATCGCGGCTACAGCGGCAGCTCGGGCTCACCAAGCGAAGCCGCCAACGTCGCCGACGCCATCGAGGCCTACGACACGTTGGTCCGTGACGGCGTGCGCCCCGCCGATATCGTGCTGTACGGTGAATCGTTGGGCTCGGGCGTCGCGCTGCAGGTGGCGGCCCAACGCCCGGTGTCCGGCGTCATCCTCGATGCGCCCTACACCTCGATGGTCGCCATGGCGCAGCGGACTTATCCGATCCTGCCCGTCCGCGCGCTGCTGGCGGATCGTTACGAAAGCGATCGCCATATTGTCCGGCTGAAAGTCCCGCTGCTGGTGCTGCACGGTGCGCAGGACGAGTTGATTCCGGTGACGATGGGCCAAGCGCTGCATGCTGCGGCGACGGGGCCCAAACAATTGGTGGTCTTCCCGAAAGGCGGCCATAGCGATCTCGACAGCCACGGGGCGGTCGATGCGGTGATGCGCTGGCTGCAGACGACCCGCATCGCCGCCAACTGACGCGAAAAGCCCGGCACGAGACCGGGCTTCTCCAAAACTCTCGGGTCGCAAACGTCGATCCGGCTTCGGTTATTCTGGACGGCCACCGCCGGCACCGCCCCCAAAGCCGCCGCCACCGCCACCGCCACCAAAGCCGCCGCCGCCACCAGCGCCGCCGCCGCCGAAACCACCACCGCTGCCGCCGCCACTGCCAAAGCCGCCGCCCGAACCGCCACGGCCCGGACCGCCGCGGCCACCCGGACCCGTCTTGGTCACCGGCTTGCTCGGCAGCAAGCCTTCACGCTGCAACTTCTTGCGGGCGAGCTTGCGGGCGCGGCGAACCGCCTCGGCCTGTTCGCGGACGCGCTTCTCGGACGGCTTCTCGTAGTAGTTCCGCAGCTTCATTTCACGGAAGATACCCTCGCGCTGCATCTTCTTCTTGAGCGCCTTGAGGGCCTGATCGACGTTGTTGTCTCGGACGAGGACTTGCAAGTGGCTGAGTTCCTTCGTTTATCTGGGAAAACGCGCAAAACGGCCGACAGCCCGCTCAACTCGGCGGCGCTGATCGGCCCATGTTCTTGGAAGCCCTTGTAGCAAAAGGCTGTAAACGTGTCCACTCGCTGTCCCGTCATGGCGAAGCCATGCTGCGCATGGACGGACGGGATGACGAATATGGCCATCGAACCGACACGCCGCACGTCTAGGTGCATTGCCAGTCCGCCACTCGGGCCCTAAATCCAAACTATGCCCACCCTTACCCAAAGGCTCGCCAATCCGACGCGCTTTCTCGCGCTGTCGAGCGCGTTGCTGCCGTGGGTCGCGACCGCCGCCGGCTTGCTGATCGCGTGGGGATTGATGCTCGCGGCCAAGGCGCCGCCCGACTACCAGCAGGCGCACACGGTCAAGATCATGTTCATCCATGTGCCGTGTGCCTGGCTAGCCATGGCCGTGTATGTGGTGATTGCGATCTCGAGCTTCGGCTACCTGGTCTACCGCCATCCGCTCGCCGATGTCTCCGCGCGCGCCGCCGCTCCGATCGGCGCCGCCTTCACGCTGCTGGCGCTGATCACCGGCTCGCTCTGGGGCAAACCAATGTGGGGTACGTTCTGGGAATGGGACGCCCGCATGACGTCGGTGCTGATCCTGTTCTTCCTCTATCTGGGACTGATTGCCTTGCGGACCTCGTTCGACGACGAAGCACTCGCCGCGCAGAACACCGCCATCCTCGCGCTCGTCGGCATCGTGATCCTGCCGGTCATCAAGTACTCGGTCGACTTCTGGAATACCCTGCATCAGCCGTCGACCGGGGGCACTTTGAGCATCGACAAGAGCTTTCGCATCCCCTTGCTGGTAATGGCGGCTGGCTTCACGCTGCTGTTCGCCGCGCTCCACATGAAGGCCATGGCCAACGAGATCCTGCGCCGCCGCATCCGCACCATGACGCTTGCCGCGGTGGAGCGGGCAGGGGCCGGCATCCCCGACAAACCGCAGGCCGCCGAGTGAGACCATGATCGCCGAATTCGGCCGCCATGCCCCCTACATCATCGGCTCCTACGCCGTCGTGGCGCTGGTCGTCGCCGGGCTGATCGCGTGGGTGCTGATCGACGGCCGCCGCCTCGCGCGCGAGATCGAGCGGCTCGAGGCGCAAGGCGTCCGCCGCCGCTCGGCCCGTGGGCGCGACGAAACCGCCGGCGACGGCGCGCCTCGGGGCTGAGCCGGAACCCAAAATGCAAGAGCACCAACACGAGCGCGAGACAACGGCGACTCCCGAGCAAGTCCCGGCGACGTCCCCGACCCGCCGACGATGGATAGCATTGGCGCCGCTGCTGATCTTCGGCGCCATGGCTACCGTGTTCGCCTACGCTTTAACCAAGGGCGACCCGTCGAAACTCGCATCCGCCCTGATCGGCAAACCGGCGCCCGCGTTCACCCTCACCCCGATCGACGGGCTACTCGAAGGCGGCAAGCCGGTGCCGGTGTTTGCCACGGCCGATCTGGCGCGCGGCAAGCCGACCGTCGTGAATTTCTGGGCGTCGTGGTGCAGACCGTGCGTCGAGGAGCACCCGCAGCTGGTTGCGCTCAAACAGCGGACCGGCGTGCGCATCGTCGGCATCAACTACAAGGACCAGGAGGCGAATGCCCGCCGCTTCCTGTCGCGCTACGGCAATCCGTTCGACGCGGTGGGCGGCGATCCGGCCGGCCGGGCCGCGCTCGATTGGGGCGTCTACGGCATGCCGGAGACGTTCATCGTCGATGGTCGCGGCGTGATCGTGTTCAAGTACGTCGGCGAAATCACCACCGATGTGCTGGAAAAGCGCCTGCTGCCAGCCCTCGAAGCCGCCGCCCGCGCACCCTGAACAGCCAGAGCCCACTCATGGCCGAGCTTCCCGACATCCCGAAGACCGAGATCGCCATCGTCGAGCAGACGAATGCGTTTCGCCGCTCGGAGAAGCTCGGCGCCGTGAAGCCGAATGCCGAGCTCACGCGAACGGCGAAGCTCTTTGCCGAGTATCTGGCCAAGACGGACCGCTTCGCCCATGAGGCCG
>JANOJW010000508.1:0-16069 GCA_031418955.1 Hyphomicrobiales bacterium
CAGGCCTCACGCGCGCACGATCGCCTCACAGATGACCTTCGGCTGCGCCACCGAGCGGCCGTGGTTGCCGTCCGTGGCACAGCCGAAGGTCATCTGCGCGGCGATCGCGCGCACCTGAGGCTCGCGCAACTCATCGAGTTCGACGGTTCTGCCGAGGCGCATCGAAGCCTCCTCGAGCACCAGCTGGATCACCGCATAGCCCCCGCCGAGCGCCTTGAAGCTGCCGAGCCCCAGCCGTGACGCCTCGTCCTTGACGTGGATCGCGCCAACATCCAATTCGCGCGCCATTCCGGGCAGCGACAGCAGCGGCGTCGGCGTCGAAGCCTTGCGCCACGCGAGCACGCGCTCCACGGCTTCAGCGCCTATGATACCCAGCATCGCGGCGTCCGCCGGATCGAGCGCGCGGCGATGGTCGGGAAGCGTGTTGAGGAGGAGCATGGGTGATTGTCGTCATGCGTATCGGGACGGGTCAAACGCCTTCGTGGAAGCGCACGGGGGCGCCTTGCGCTTTGGCGTCGAGCGCGCCCTGCCACATCACGCGGTGGCCACGCACGAAGGTGCCGACTGGCCAGCCCTTGACGCGCTTCCCGTCGTAGGGCGTCCAGCCGCACTTGGACGCGATCCACTTGTGCGTGATGGTCTCGGCGCGGCCCATGTCGATGATGGTGAGGTCGGCGTCGTAGCCGGCCGCGATCCGGCCCTTGTTCTGGATGCCGAACAGGCGCTGCGGGCCAGCGCTCGTCAGGTCGACGAACCGCTCGAGCGAGAGCCGGCCGGCGTTGACGTGGTCGAGCATGGTCGGCACCAGCGTCTGCACGCCGGTCATGCCGGAATGGCTCTCGGGATACGGGTGATCCTTCTCCTCGCGCGTGTGCGGCGCGTGGTCGGAGCCCAGCACGTCGACGGTGCCGTCGGCGATGCCGGCCCAGATGGCGGCCTGGTGCGCTGCATCGCGCACTGGCGGGTTCATCTGCGCGTAGGTGCCGAGGCGCTCGTAGCAGTCGGGCGCGACGAGGGTCAGGTGATGCGGCGTCACCTCGCAGCTCGCGTAGGCTTTCTTAGACCGCAGGAAGGCGATCTCGTCGGCGGTCGAGATGTGCAGGACGTGCACGCGCTTCCGGTACTTCTCGGCGAGGCGCACGAGCCGCTGCGTGGCGATCATCGCGGCTTCGGCATCGCGCCAGACAGGATGCGACCTGGCATCGCCGTGCTGGCGGAGATTGGCGCGCGCGCGCAACCGCGCCTCATCCTCGGAATGGAACGCGGCGCGGCGTGAGATCGTCGCGATGATGTGGTCAAGGCCCGGCTCGTCCTCGACCAGGAGGTCGCCGGTCGAGGCGCCCATGAACACCTTGATCCCGGCGGAGGACTCGAGCTTCTCGAGCGCGGGGATGTCGGCGATGTTCTCGCGTGTGCCGCCGACGTAGAAGGCGAAATCGCAGTGCATGCGGCCCTTGGCGCGGCGCACCTTGTCGGCAAGCGTCGCCGCGCACGTGGTCAGCGGCTTGGTGTTGGGCATCTCGAACACGGCCGTGACGCCGCCGAGCACAGCCGCGGTGCTGCCGGTGGCCAGATCCTCCTTGTGCTCGAGGCCCGGCTCTCGGAAGTGCACCTGAGTGTCGATCACGCCGGGGAGCACATGCAGCCCCTTGGCGTCGAGCGTGTCCTTCGCCTTGGCTTTGCCGAGGTTGCCGATCGCGGCGAAGCGGCCGTCCGTGATCGCGACATCGCGAACGCCGGTGCCGTCCTGGTTGACGACCATGCCGCCGCGGATGATCAGGTCGTAGGTGGTGGTCATGAGGGTCCGCTGTTTTCCCTCTCTCCCCGCACACTGCAC
Organism: Hyphomicrobiales bacterium; assembly: GCA_031418955.1. Classification (GTDB taxonomy): domain Bacteria; phylum Pseudomonadota; class Alphaproteobacteria; order Rhizobiales; family Hyphomicrobiaceae. The sequence continues at coordinate 1,838 of JANOJW010000508.1, forward strand.
TCGTGCGGGGAGAGAGTCGGGGTGAGGGGCAGCTACACGCTACAGAAGTTGGAGCGAGCCAGCTCAGTGCAAGCGATCGCCCCTCACCCTAACCCTCTCCCCGTCACAAGTGCAGGGCAACGGGGAGAGGGGACGAGTGCGCAATCTGGCTAGCCGCCCTGATGATGTACTCGAGCTGTGTGCGATTCATAGATGGTGCGGCGCTCGGCGTCAGTGAGGACACCCGCGAATGGGCTGGATTGCCGCAGTCGGCTTGCGCGCTCGGAGCGCTCCGTCAACACGGCCGTGATGTCGTCGAGCTTGCCGCCAAGGAGCGCCTCCCACTCGCCGAGCGCCGAGGGTAAACCGCCGTCTTGCTCCCGCCAGCGCTGCAAATTGTCGCGCGCCACGTCCAAAAGCGATGGGTCGACCGCGAGCTTCTCGGCCACCAAGCGGTGCAGGGCCAAGCTGCGCGCATCGATCAGCTGATGATCCATGCACTGCTCATAACACAAAATCGGCCGTTCTGAGCAGCGCCAATCTCGCTCACCCCTCGCCGTGTCGACAACGGTATCAGACACCCGACATCTGAAGCTCGGGTAGATCCAAGAGCGCGGTCGTCGGGTATCTGACACCGGCCGGCCCGGGTTGCGAAGCGATGAGCCCAGAAAGGCGTCGCGGTTCTTGCAGCAAGTTCCCGAATCGTAGCAAAGGGGTTGTATCTTCACGGACTACGCGGGGGCCTCACATGAACATCATGACACCGGCGGCGCAAGTGACCAGAGGCGATCTCGAGACGATCGCCCATGCGACGACGGAGGCCTGCATCGCCACGCGCGTGCGCCAGCTATCGCGCATCATCACCCGCGTCTACGACGACGCGATGCGCACGCACCGCATCACCGCGAGCCAATTCACGCTGCTCACCCAACTCGCCCAGACCGACGGCATCACGGCCGCCGAGATCGGGCTCGAGCTCGACATCGAGAAATCGACACTGTCGCGCAACCTGAAGCGCCTGCTGGCGCTCGGCCATATCGCGATGGATCCGCCGGCCGGCCGCCGCGGCCGCGGCCTGCATCTGACGCCGAAGGGCAAAGCGGTGATCCGCGAGGCCAATCCGCTGGGGCAGTCGGCGCAGCGCCGCGCCACCGACGTGATGGGCAAGGAAGGCCGCGTGACGCTCGACGGGCTGCTCAACCAAGCCGAGAAGCTCGCCGCGGCCTGAGCGATCCGCAGTTGCCGATTTGACGCGCCCGGAGCCGCACAAAGCGCGCTTCGGCGAGGCAAGCAGCATGTGGTTAATTTCCTTGAGGCCGTTGCGGCGCGACGGGCGTTGACTTGCCCCGCCCGAGCGTGGGCGGCGCGGAAGCCGCCGGCGGCTCTGGTATTGGGCCGGGGCGCGGCAGCCCAACCGGCCGCGTCGCCCCTCGCGCGAGCGCCTGCTCGACGGTTTGCAAGGTGCCCAGGCCGCGCTCGGAGAAGAACGGCAGGAAGCCACGCTCGGTGATACGGGCGTGCGCATCGCGGATCGCCTCGGGCGCCTCCAGATATTCAACCACCATGACAGGTAGCCCCTTGTCGCGGGCGCGGCCGAGGTGCTCAAAACTGTTCCGCACGAACATCGTCGGGTTCGGCTGGCCCTCGTTGTATCCGTACAGCAGGTCCTCCTTGGCGATGCCGTCGATTGCCCCGAGATACTCAGGGACGAGCAGCAATTCTTCCGCATTCTGCGGCACCACGATCGCGTTGGGATTGATTGTGCGGGCGTGGCGGGCGAGATCGACGACGAAACGGGCCATGTCGGACTTGGCGGTCGGGCGCTGTTCGGCTGCCCCGTAGAACGCATCGACCCGGTCGAGATAGACGCCGTCGAAGCCCGAAGCGAGGACGCGCTCCAGATAGGCGCCTCTCGCCCCGAAGATGATGTCCTGCCAGCCCTTCTCCCAGTAGCGCACCTGGTAGTTGCTGGGCCAGCTCTCGTTCTCGTGGCCGAGCCAGACGGGGGCGGTGAGTTTTGGATAGTGCACCAACTTGACCTCGGGCACCGGCGGCGGCTTCACCACACGCGGCTCCTCCGGTGTCGGCGCGCCGGGCGTGCGGGCAAGGGGGTCGGCCGGCCCCTCGTCGAACTGCTCCTTGCTCCTCTCGATGACGACCTTGACGGGCTCCACCCAGTCCTTGTCCCAGTAGAAGCGATAGGTCTCCGCCTCCCCGATCGACATGTAGGCAAGCACGACGCGGCGGCTGCCGTCGGGCTTTCGCTGCATGCGGCGGACGTCGGCGGGCTTCACCCGGAACTGCTCCTCGGGCGAGGGCGAGTAGTCGATGACGACGAGGTCGAGGGCTGAGCGCGCGATCGTTTCGACGTCGACGTTCTGCAGCTGATATCCCCACATGCCGATCACCGGCAGGCGTGGCGCGGGCGCGGATGATCGAGGCGCGGTGGGCACGGCGGGCTTCGCCTGCTGTGCGTGAGCCAAAGGTGCGGCAACCGAAAGGGCCGCGATTGTCAGGACGCCAAAAACGCGATGCATCATGGCCGCAAGATGCTCTCGTGGCCCGTGCGATGCAACCCGTACCTGGCCGCCTCAATCCCCGGCTCTGAAATCTCAGACGGGGGGGTGATGGCCGTACCAGCTGACAGGCCCACTCACGCGCATGTGATAAAAACGGAACGGTTCGTTATTTTACTTTTGACCTGAGTGAACGTAGATCATTGCTCAAGAGCCGGCAGCGACGGCGATCACATCCAACGCTGCACCGGCCCGAAACGAAAGTTGAAACGCACAAAGGATAGCCCCCATGACGACCCCCATGACCCGCAACGTGCTCAAGGCCACTGCCGTCGCCCTTGCCGCCTCCGTCGCCCTGATCGCGCCCGCACCGTCCGCCGAAGCGCACGGCTGGAAGCGCACCTACACCTACGGTTACAGCTATCGCCCGGCCTACGTGTACCGTGCGCCGACCTGCGTGAAGTACGCCTGGGTCTGGAAGCACCACAAGAAGCACCTCGTCTGCGTCCACGCCTGGTAACGCCGATTGCAGACGGGGCGTGATCGTCCCGACCGACATGGCCCGCTCTGCACCCTCCGGTCCTGGACAACCAGGGCCGGAGGGTTTTGGCGTTCTGATAGGTAGGGCTTGGTCTGTGGCTGAATCGCAACGGCTACTGCGATTCGTTTTTTGCGCGCCGTTCAGAACGATTCGGTCATTGCAGTGTGACGCGGCGAATTTCTAGGGTTCCTCCACGGAATGTGTCAGTTGCGTGGCGGCTTCGGGTCGCACGTGTGTTGGAGGGGACAATGGTGGGTCAGGTTTCCAAGGTGCTGGTCGCGTCGGCGGCACTGATCGCAGTCGGCGTCGAGGCTCAGGCCGGCGGCTTCCATGTCCGCGAGCAGTCGACCGAGTTCCAAGGCATGTCGTTCGCCGGCAATGCGACGAGCGGCGGCGGACTGTCCGGCATGTTCTGGAACCCGGCGGTGGCGGCCTTCGCCCCGGTCGGGATCTACACGGAAGCGCATTACGCCGGGATCATCGGCCGGGTCGACATGACCGGCGATGTGTTTGCCGGCGGCGTCAACCTCGGTCTGCCGCGCGAAAGCGGCGACATTGCCAAGGACGCCCTCGTCCCGTCGTCCTACCTGAGCTACCGCATCAACGAGAAGCTGGTGTTCGCCATGAGCATCAACTCGCCGTTCGGTCTCGTCACCGAGCCCAGCAATCGGAACTGGGCCGGGCAGACTTTTGCGCGCACGTCGGACATCAAGACCTACAATTTCACCCCGACATTGGCTTATCGCCTCACCCCGACGCTCGCGGTCGGCGTCGGCCTGCAGATCCAGCACATCACCGGGCGCCTGAAGAACGCGACCGGTTTAACTCCGACGTCGCTCAACTCCCAGATCCATGGCGACGACACCGCCTTCGGCTTCACGGCTGGCGTCGACTGGACACCGACGGCTGGCACCCACATCGGCCTCGGCTACCGCTCGTCGATCGACCACACGCTCGAGGGCACGATGTCGATCCCGGGCTCGCCGGTCGCTCCGGCGAACTCCGGCGTCGGCATCAAGGCGGGCGCAACTTTGCCCGAAATCGTGACGCTCAGCATCCGCCAGGCCGTGGCTTCGAACTGGACGGTGCTCGGCACGGTCGAGTGGACGCACTGGGAGCGCGCGCAGAAGCTCGACATCGTCTGCGCGAATACGGACGCGAATCCGGTGTTCTGCCCGGGCGGCAATGGCCAGGTCGTGCGCTCGCTGCACCTGGGCTGGCATGATAGCTGGTTCTTCTCGCTCGGCGCCGAGCACCGCTACAACGACAAGCTGACGTTGCGCGGCGGCGTCGCCTACGAGCTCTCGCCGGTCCAGAACCCCGACGAGCGCACCCTGCGCGTGCCCGACACCAACCGCCTCTGGCTCAGCGCCGGCGCCACGTACAAGTGGAGCGAGATGATGTCGCTGGACCTTGCCTACACCCACATCTTCGGCATCGGCGACGACGCCATCGATCGGACAGAAGGCGGCGTTCGCTTCCTCGGCAACGTCGATGCGCAGGTCGACATCGTCTCGGCCAGCATGAAGATCAAGTTCGGCGGCCACGACCACCACCACGCGATGAAGTAAGCTCGAGCGTAAGCGTAGCGTATGCAGCGTATGCGTCGACAGCGGGCCCCATTTGGGCCCGTTGCTCGTTTCGGGGTATCGAAGACTGAAATGGCGCCTGATACCGTCCGAGTAAAGAGTCCGAGACGGCTCAGGTTCTGCGGAAACATTCAGCAGACAAACAAGCGCATCTCATGGTTCCAGGACGTGTGAAGCCTGGAACAAGCTCATCGCGAGGCTGGCCGCATCCGCTCGCACAGCAGCTTCCCTTGGATGGACAGGTCGTGAGCCGCACAGTCAAGACTCGAGCGGATTGATGCGACTCTCGCGGCTAGCGCTTTGCAATCACCTCGGCGCCAAAGCGCGCGATGCGCTCGAGGCTGTCGTCGAGCGACGCACCGCCAAGGCGCAGCGCCGCGTGCCCGACGCCCAGATCGGCGAGCGCCGCCGCATCCGCCAGCATCTCGGCCGATGAGCCGGTGAACATGCGTCGTGCGGAGCCGTCCATGGTCTTGGCCGCCGACCACTCGTACGTGCTCTGCGCCAGCATGGCGATGCCGATCGTTTTCGGATCGCGCCCGTTCCTCTCGGCGACACGGTGAAGATCGGCGATGCCAGCGGCGAAGCGGATCGGCGTGTCCATTGGCTTTGTCTGGTTGTTGTTACCGGGGTACCAGACATCGCCATGCGTCGCGACACGGCGCATCGCCGCCGGGCTCTCGCCGCCGACCCAGATCGGCGGATGCGGCTGCTGCACGGGTTTTGGCGCGAAGATCACGTTTTCAAACGAGACATGCTTGCCCTGGTAGGTAGAGCGCTCCGTCGTCCAGAGTACCTTCCAGGCCTCGATGTATTCGTCGGTTGCCCGGCCGCGATCCTCGAACGGCGCTCGTAGGATGCGGAACTCCTCCTCCATCCAGCCTGCGCCGACGCCGAGGATGAGACGCCCTTTCGAGAGCACGTCGATGGTCGCCAGCGCCTTCGCCGCGCCGACCGGCTCGCGGTGCGGCACGACCATCACCGAGGACAGCAAACGCAGCTTCGTCGTCGCCGCCGCGAAGAAGGCCAGCGTCGCGAGCTGGTCGAAGCAATGCCCGTGCTCGGACGCCGACCACACGCCACCTGGCGTATAGGGATAGGCCGAGCCGAGGGTGCCCGGCACGATGATGTGGTCGTTGACCGCGAGAAACTCGAAACCGGCTCGCTCGGCTGCCAGCGCTACGGCGACATAGGCCTCCGGCGTCGAGAACACGCCGCGCGACTGGGTGCTGAGACCGAACTTCATCGCAACCTCACTCAAGCCACCATTGCAGCAGTTCGATCGAATGTGTATTTATACACACATGAACAGCAAGGCCGTCATTGCTGCGTTGAGGGCCGACGGCTGGACGCGTGTCGCCCAAAAGGGCAGCCATGTGCAGTTCAGACACCCAACCAAGACAGGTCGGGTCACGGTTCCACATCCAAGACGAGACTTGCCCGTTGGGACGCTGCGGTCCATCGAAAAACAATGCGGAGTGAAGTTGAGATGAGATCATGAGGAAACAGAGCTACATCGCCCTCATTCACAAGGACGCCGACAGCGATTTCGGCGTGTCTTTTCCAGACCTCCCCGGCTGCGTCACGGCGGGCCGGACAGTCGATGAGTCGCGCGATCTGGCGCGGGAGGCTCTGGCCTTCCATCTCAAGGGGCTGGCGGAGGACGGCGACGCCATCCCTGAACCGTCGACGCTCGAGTCGATCATGTCCGATCCCGAGAACCGGGATGGCGTGGCGATCCTGGTCGACGTGCTGAAACCGGCCGGACATGCCGTTCGCGTCAACGTCACCCTTCCCGCCGATGTGCTGGACCAGATCGACCGGCACGCCGAATCCGAAGGGTTGACAAGATCCGGCTTTCTCGCTCGCGCCGCCAAAGCCGCCATGGCTGAGTAACGCCAATGTCGTCGGCCGACCGCGTCACTATCGACCACGCCTCACGCCTCACGCCGCCTGCGCCTGCTCGACGGTCATGCTGTCGCCGGCAATCGTCGTGCGCCGCATGTCGCGCGGGATGCGATCGTCATAGCGGCGCACGCGATGCATGGTCTGGCGATTGTCCCACCAGACGAAGTCGTTGACCGTCCACTTGTGCACATAGACGAACTTCGGCTGCGTCGCGTGCTCGTTGAGGTCGCGCAACACGATGCGCGCGGCCGGCGTCGAATGCCCTAGGATCTGGCCGGCGTGCGAGGAAAGATAGAGCGACTTCCGCCCGTGCGCGGGATGCGTGCGGACAAGGCGCTGGCGCACCGGCTTGAACATTTGCCGTTCCTCGTCGCTGAACTCGAGGAAGCCGAGCGAGCCACGCGAATACATCAAGGAATGCTCGCAGATCATCGGCTCGAGCTCTGCTTTCAACTCGGCGTCGAGATCGTCCCAGGCGGCGCGCATGTCGGCGAACTCGGTGTTGCCGCCCTTCGGATTGACGGTGCGTGCGGAGAGCAGTGAGTACTTCGCAGGGATCGCACGGAACGAGCTGTCGGAGTGCCACAGCATGTTGCCGATGTTGAACAGCTGCTGGCGGCTGTTTGGATCGAGCGGCTGCCCGTCCCGGCCGAGATTGGAGACGTCGTTCATGCCTTCGACGAGGCGCTTGTCTTGTGGCCTGGTGACATTGCCGCCTTTGGCATTCTCCAGTGCGCCGAAGCTCAGCGTAAAGGCCATCTGCTGCTCGTCGGTGAGCTTCTGGTCGTGGAACACCAGCACGCCGTACCGGTCGATGCCGGCCTGCAGCGCGGCGGTATCCTCGTTCGACAGCGGCTTGGAAATGTCGACGCCGGACACCTCGCCGACGAACACGGAATGGATCTGGCGGATCTGGACGGGCATGGCGCTCTCTCCTCGGCAATCGTCCGCCTCGACCGTGGACCAAAGCGGAAATCGAGGCTTAGGCTAAGCGATCGCGCGCAGACAGGAAAGGTGTCGACGCCGCATGGCGGGCCCGCGCAGCAAGAAAGCTTCCACGGAGTATTACCGGCCGCACGCTCAGTTCTTGTCTTCGGGCAGCACGGGAACCGGATAGATGTCGATGCCGTCATCGATCAGCGCCTTGACCTCCCCCCGCGACGCCTCGCCGTGGATGCCGCGCTCGGGCGCATCGCTCGAATGGATCTTGCGCGCCTCGTCGGCAAACCGCGAGCCTACGTATTCCGATTTCTTCAGGACCTCGTCGCGGAGCGCTTTCAGCCGCGTCAGCATCTCGCGCTGCTCAGGGGAGGCAACGAGGCTCAGCGGAGCCTCGGGCGGCGTAGCTGTGGGCGCGGCGACCGGCTCGGGGCGGCGGGGGCGCTTGGCCTGCTTGTCGCTCGGCACCACGCGCGGAGCCATCAGCGCCTTCTCGACCTTGGTCGCGCCGCAGCTCGGGCAGGCGACGAGGCGACGCTTCCTCTGCTTGTCGTAGTCTTCGCTCGAGCGGAACCAGCCGTCGAACTCGTGGCCTTTCTCGCAGGAGAGCGCGTAGCGGATCATGGTGTGCCTTGCGTGCCGTCAGCCGGCGAGTAGGGGATCGAGCTTGCCGTCGGCATCGAGGGCATAAAGATCGTCGCAACCGCCGACATGGGCGTCGCCGATCCAGATCTGGGGCACCGTGTGGCGGCCCGACTTCACGTGCATGTGCTCACGCAGCGCCGGCTTCGCCCCGACGTCGATCTCATGGAAGGCTGCACCCTTCTGCTGCAGCAGCCGCTTGGCCATGGCGCAGTAGGGGCAAAGCGAGGTCGTGTAGATGGTGATCGGCGGCATGCGGTGTCCCGGTCGGCAGCTCACGGCCAGCGACCTCAGCATGTAATGCGGCCCAGGCCGCGGGAAAAGGGGCAATCCGCGAACATCGTTGCATCTGCTCACTCCTCGTGGCCGCCGCCTCACACGGTGACCTGCCGCGGCTCGGTGACGAGGCCGAGCGCCAGCACGTCGACGCGGGCCACGCCTGCCGCCAGCAACGCCCTGGCGCAGGCCTCGACCGTGGCCCCGGTCGTCACGACATCGTCGACGAGCACGATCCGTCGGCCCGCAACCCTGGGTCTGTGCTGCGGCGGCACCGCAAAGGCCGTGCGCACGTTCTGGCGTCGCTGCTGCCGGGTCAGGCCAACCTGCGGCGGCGTCGACTTGGGCTTCGTCAACGCGCCGACATCGACGGGGATGCCGGTGAGGTCGGACACCTCTTTGGCTAGCAACGCGGCCTGGTTGAACTGCCGCCGCATCAGCCGCCAGCGGGTCATCGGCACCGGCACCAGCAGATCGGCCTCGGCCAGCAGCTCGCGGCCAGCCTCCGTCAGCCAGCGCCCGAACAGGCGGCGTGCATCGTGGCGATCGCTGTACTTCATGCCGTGGATCAGCTCGCGCAGGACGCCCTCGCGGTCGAAAACGGCGACCGCACGCGCCCGGTTGTAGGCGGGTGGATCGGCGGCGGCTGCCGCCGAGATCTGCGGCCCATTACCGGCGCCGAACGGCAACGGCAGTCCGAGCCGATCGCACAGGGGGGCGCGGATAAATGCGACCCGGCGCCAGCAAGCGGCGCAGACGGCGTCGTGCCCATCGAGCCGGCGGTGGCAGGCGAGGCACACAGGCCGCAGAACAGCGTTGCCGAGCGAGGTGAGCGCGCCGCGCACGTGCGCAACCACAGACCAGCCGGGATCATCGGGCTTGCGCAACTCAGTCATGCCGGCTTCCCCCGATGCCTTGTCGCGTCGATCGCGGCATGCACTCATCGTGGCACATCGCTTCGTATCATCGGAGGAGACCACACATGCGCTTCAAGGACCAGGGCGTGCTGATCACGGGCGCCGGCAGCGGCATTGGACGGGAGACCGCTTTCGAGTTCGCGGCTGAAGGCGCCGTGGTCGCTGCCGGCGATCTCGACATCGAGATGGCCGAGCGCACCGCGCAGGACATCGCCAAGAACGGCGGCCGCGCCCACGCTTTTGCCCTCGACGTGACCAAACCCGACGCGGTTGTCACTTTTGTCGACGCCGCCGCCAAGCGGCTCGGCCGCATCGACGTCCTGCTCAATAGCGCCGGAATCCGCGAGATCACGCCGGTGCTCGAACTTTCGCACGAGATGTTTGCAAAGGTGATGGAGGTGAACGTGACGGGGACGTTCCTCGTCTCGCAGGCCTTCGCGCGTCGGCTCGTCGCCGACGGCCGGGGTGGCGTGATCGTCAATATCGCCTCGACGCTGGGGGCTGGGGCGGCGCCGAACCGGGCCGCCTACACTGCCTCCAAGCACGCCGTGAACGGCCTCACCAAGGAGATGGCGATGGAGCTCGGCGCCAAGGGCATTCGCGTCACCGCCGTCGGCCCGGGCGTCACGCGCACGCCGCTCACCGAGCGCTATTTCCAAAACCCCGACATGGCCGCCCGCATCCGCGACATCCACCCGATCGGCCGTTGGGGCGAAGCGCGCGAGATCGCCCGCGCCATCCTGTTCCTCGCCTCGTCCGACGCGAGCTTCATCACCGGCACGACGCTCTATGTCGACGGCGGCTGGACGGCCGGCACCAAGATGTGAGGCTCATGGAGCAGCGAAGCGTTCGCGGGTCTCGTAGACGGCCTCGGCGATGGTTTCGAGGCTGGCTGCCGGCCGTGTCGCCTCAGACGGCGTGAACGCGAACATGCCGTTGCGCCAGCGCCAGACGCCGACCACCGTGCCGCGGACCGCGATGGCGACGCCGTCGCCCGGGCTCGACGTCGCGCTCACGCGCAGGCGTCCGAGCGTGGCATCCGCCGCGACCGCCTTTGCGAGCTGTGCCTCCATGATGATTGCGGACATGTCCGGACGTTTCTCTTCGATTTGCACATGAATATCCGCCGCATTGCTGCGTAATGCACGGGTAAATGCAAATCGACGTAACCAGGTTCAATGCGAAATCTATCAACTTGTAGACATCGCAATCATCCGTGCTGCACGGTGCGCCGGCCGATTGTCCCCTGCGAGACAATCGAGAAATCAGCCGCCGTTTCGAGCAAACCCGAAGCTTTTTCTCTACGTGTTCTGCAGCGTGTCGGATCGCTATTGGACACGATGAGGCGCGCGCTTGCGACAAATCGCGCAAACAGCGGACGGTTCACAGCGAACACGGGTCGCCGCGCCTCAGATGGCCGACACCGCATCTGCCACCGTGACGGCGCCGGGTCCGGTCACCTTCGCATAGACGCCGAAGTCCGTGTGGCCCCAGGTCCGCTGCAGCAGTTGCGGGATCGCCATGTCGCGCTGCGCCGTCGTCGGATCAACGTTGGTCGCCTCGCATCGCTGCGTGCGCGCGAATACCGAGATCCGTGCGCTTCCAAGCGCGAGTTCGCGGTCGAGCCAGCGGAACTCCTCCCATGCCGGCAGCCCGTCGATCACCACGTTGGGGCGGAAGCGCAGTGCGTTGACGCTGCGTCCGGCTATGCGCTCGAGTTCGCGTAACGACGCAAGATTTACGATGTGCAGGCACTTCGCCGGGACGTCGGAGAAGCTGTGGCCTTTGGCCTGCACCACCTTCGGCGCGCCCCGCAGCGACGTCGTCATGTAGGCGCCCAGGAACTGCTCGATCATCTGACGGCCGACGGGCGAGGAGAGCTGACCCTTCGCCACCTGCCGGCCGTCGCGAAGGATGGTCAGCGTCTCGGTCGCGTCGTCAAAGCGCGTCTGCAGCGCGGCGAGCCGCTCGTCCCGCATCAGCATCAGGAACGCGATCTTCGGCAGATGGCGCGGCACCTGCGGGTCGAAGCGACCGGGTCCGTTCTCGACCGCGTAGGCGCGATCGAAGGGCAACGTCGCGCCGGGCTCGAGCGCGACCGTGGACAGCGCCTCGGGCGAGAGGCCCTTCACCGGATACCGGTGGAGGCTGGTGATGTGGGGCGCGGCAGGCGTGGTCATGGCGGTACTCGTTGGGCGTTCGAGCCGCCATATTGAGCGCGCGACGACGAAGTGCAATCGCGAAATCTCCTCGACGGCGCGCGCAAACCCGCCGATCATCGCGGTCGACCTAAAGAAGCTCTGGAACTCTCCCATGGATGCATCCGAGAAAATCGCGCGCCGCTTCGAGGCGCTTCCCCGGCTCATCGCAGCCGACCCCGATCTCGTACGCCGCGGCCGCTTCCTCGATTGCGACTTCGAGATCGGCTTGGGCGCGATCCTGCTGCTCGTCTCCGTCCGCGCCGGTCAGGTGACGAGCGTCGCGCGCGGGCCGTTCCTGCTTAAATCCTCAGTGTTCGCGATCCGCGCGGACGCTGAGACCTGGGAGGCCTTCCTCGAACCGAGGCCGAAGCCCGGCTGGCACGACATTCTGGCGCTGACCAAGACTGGCCGCGCGCGTATCGAGGGCAACCTGCAGCCGTTCATGGCCAACCTGCAGGTCATCAAGGACATGCTCGCCGCGCCGCGTGCGCTCGCCCCAAAGGAGGCCGTGCGATGAAACCTCGCTTCGAGCCCGTCGTCGGCCGCTACCTGCATCTCGAGATCTCCGGCCGCCCGAATCGTCTCTATATCGAGGAGGCAGGACCCGCCGACGGCATCCCGCTCGTCTGCCTGCACACAGCCGGCGCGGACGGGCGCCAATTCCGCCACATCCTCAACGACGAGGCCATCACGCGGCACTTCCGCGTCATCGTATTCGACATGCCCTGGCACGGCAAATCGCTGCCGCCGGAAGGCTTCGAGCGCGAGGAGTACAAGCTCACGACGACGAGCTACACCGAGATGATCCTCGACGTGTGCGGCGCCCTCGACCTCGACCGTCCCGTCGTGATGGGCTGCTCGATCGGCGGCCGCATCGTGCTCAATCTCGCGATCGAGCACGCGCGCCGCTTCCGCGCGTTGATCGGCCTGGAATCCGCCGATTACCAGCAGCCCTGGTACGACACCGATTGGTTGCACCGGCCCGACGTGCACGGTGGGGAGGTCTGCGCCGGCCTCGTCTCCGGCATGATGGCGCCGCAGAGCCCGTCCGCGAGCCGCCACGAGACGCTCTGGATGTACAAGAGCGGCGGCCCCGGCGTGTTCAAGGGCGACCTCTACTTCTATCGCATCGACGGGGACTTGCGCGAGAAGGTCGGCTGCATCGACACCTCGGTCTGCCCCTTGTTCCTGCTGACGGGCGAATACGATTTCTCGTGCACGCCCGAGGACACGAAGCGCACAGCGGCCAAGATCAAGGGCGCCGAGGTGACCATCATGGAGCGCCTCGGCCACTTCCCGATGAGCGAGAATCCGGCGCACTTCCGCACCTACATCCTGCCCGTGCTCGAGAAGGTACGCGGGCTGAAGTGAGCGTGAGATGGCGGTACCGGCGCTGGCGCGCTCACGCGTAGATCGGCTCGTTGGTTGCAAACGTGCGGCGCGCATCGAGTTCGCGCTTCAGGTCCTCGACCTCGCGCATGGCGGCGACCATGCCGCGATGAATGAGATCGTCGGCGCGATGGAAATCGAACAGGCCGATGCCCGCAAGCCTCGGGTTGATCATCGCATCCGGCGGATCGCCGGCGAGGCGCGAGCGCGCGATGCGATCCTGCACGATATTGAAGGCGTCGATCATCACCGTCGAGATGCCGGGGCCGCTGTCGGCGCCGCCGAACAGCTGGCGCTGCAGCAGCTTCTTCATCGAGCGCCCACTCGACTCGACGAGCGCCGTCGACGCGCTGGGCGTCTGCAGGGGCTCGTCCTGGTCGGTGATCACGGAGCCGCGGCCGCAGACGTCGGAATTCAGATTGACGGCGATGACATAGCGGGCGCCGAGTGCGCGGCAGATCGAGACGGGCACCGGATTGCACAGCGCGCCGTCGAACAGCCAGCGTTCGCCGATGCGGACGGGCTTGAAGATGCCGGGGATGGCGTACGACGCGCGCATGGCCTCGACCAGGGAACCGCGCGAGATCCAGATCTCGCTGCCCGTTCCCAGTTCGGTGGCGACGGCGACGAACTTGCGCGGCATCCCCGCGATGTCCATGTCCTTGAGGTGTCCCTCGAGCTGCTCGACCACGCGCTGGCCGGTGATGAGGCCGGATCCCGTGATATTGAAATCGAGGAACCCGAACACCTTGCGCCGGGTGAGGTTGCGCGCGAAGCCTTCCAGCTCGTCGATGCGACCAGCTGCCAAGCAGCCGCCGACCACCGCGCCGATCGAGGTCCCCGCAATGATGTCGGGGACGATGCCGGCCTGCTCCAGCGCACGGATCACGCCGATGTGGGCCCAGCCGCGGGCTGCGCCGCCGCCGAGTGCGAGGCCGATCTTGCCGATGTGCTTCTTGCCGTGCGTCATGAGCCCGAACCCTGGATCCCACCTAGGCTGCCACGCTTGGCGCCCGGTGCCTTGTGGGCACCTGAAGGAGCAAGCAAGGAGTATGCCGAAAGAGTTTGTTAACTGTCCGGCAGGTCCACCCCGCCATCAAGCCAGTCTATCGGGTTAGCCTTAAAGGCCGACTACCAGCGCGCTGGTGCGCTGCACACTTGGTGTGCGGTGCGATCAAGAGTACCGCATCTCGCCCTAGGGGGCTTCAATCACGCCATGGCGGGCGGCTCTCGGCGCAGGTTTCGCGAGCGCCAGCAGCCGCTGCTTCAGCGCTGGTCCGGCAAGCACGGGTTCACGCGCGATGAGCGTGGCGCAGAGACCAGCAAGGCGAACGG
>JANOJW010000509.1:0-7354 GCA_031418955.1 Hyphomicrobiales bacterium
ACCCATGCTCTCGACGATATCCTTGGGCGGCGCGATGTCTTTGATCTCGATGCGGGTGACCTTGACGCCCCAGGACTCGGTGGCGGCATCGACGACCTGCAGCAGGCGGGCGTTGATTTGGTCGCGGTTGGAGAGCAACTCAACGCCCGCCTGCTGCAGGTCGTCGATGCCGCCACCGAGTCCTGGGGCGTCAAGGTCACCCGCATCGAGATCAAAGACATCGCGCCGCCCAAGGATATCGTCGAGAGCATGGGTCGCCAGATGAAGGCCGAGCGCGAGAAGCGGGCGCAGATCCTGGAAGCCGAAGGCAGCCGTCAGTCCGCGATCCTGAAGGCGGAGGGCGAGAAGCAGTCCGTGATGCTCGCCGCCGAAGGTCGTAAGGAAGCCGCGTTCCGCGACGCCGAGGCCCGCGAGCGCGCGGCGCAAGCCGAGGCCGCCGCCACCCAGATGGTGTCGGACGCGATCTCCAAGGGCAACGTGCAGGCGATCAACTACTTCGTCGCCAACAACTACATGAAGGCGCTCGAAGCCATCGCCAAGTCGCCGAACCAGAAGATCCTGATGCTTCCGCTCGAGGCCTCGGCGGTGATCGGCTCGCTGGCCGGCATCGCCGAGATCGCCGGCGAGGCGTTCGGCCGGGACAAGCCGGTGCGCCACATCAACGGCGGCGGCAACGTGCCGAAGGTTTGAGTGCCGAGGGTTTGAGACTGCGGGTGGCGGACCACACCGGTCCGCTGCCCGGCCATGACGACAAGCGGGGGAGATCACTGTGCTGGACCTGTTGAAAACGCTGGGCCCTTGGAACTGGCTGATCCTGGCGGCGCTGCTGTTTGCCATCGAGACGGTGCTGCCGGGCGTGCATCTGATGTGGTTCGGCGTCGCCGCGCTGATTGTCGGCGTCCTCGGCCTGATGACCGGCCTCGCCTGGGAATGGCAACTGATTGCTTTCGCCATCCTTTCGGTGATCACGGTGTTCCTGGCGCGCAAGTATGCTCGCAGCTCGCACGCCGAGAGTGACACGCCCGACCTTAACGTGCGCGGCGCCGAGTACGTCGGCCGCATCGTCACCGTCGAGGAGCCGATCCGCGGCGGGCGCGGCAAGGTCCGCGTCGGCGACACGCTGTGGCTCGCCGAGGGACCTGAATCACCCTCCGGCAGCCGCGTGCGCATCAAGGGCGTGAACGGCACCGTGCTGATAATCGAGCGCGAATGATCATGGTTGGCGGCGATCCACGCCTGGTGCCTGGCAACCGCGATCCGAGCTTCGGCACATGGCTGATCGCAACGATCAGCCTTGTGCTGCCATGGTTCGGGATTCCGATCGCGATCTGGGGCGCACTGCGCATCGCTGACAATGCCGGCTACGGCTGGGTGCTGCTACTGGGCGGCATCGCCTTGCTCATTGCAGACGTTTACATCGATTTCGTGTGGGCCGCCTCGCCGGTCGGCGTCAGCGACGACCCGACGCTCAACAAACCGGGCGCCGCTTTCGTCGGACGCCTGGCGCTGGTCGAGGACGCGATCGTCAACGGGCGCGGCAAAGTACGCATCGGCGACACGCTGTGGCTGGCCGAAGGTCCCGACACTGCCAAGGGCGCGCATGTGCGCATCACTGGCGTCAGCGGCACGGTGCTCACCGTCGCCCGCGACGGGTGATATCACGCGTCGCGCGCGGTGCCCTTATGTCGGGCCATGGCGTCCTGCGTGTCGATGTCGAGGAAGATCGCTTGCGTGCCGAGGTCCACCTCGGCGACGGCGTCGGCGTAGCGGCCGAGCACGTGGCGGGCGCCGCTGTCGCCGGCGGCGTCGCGCATCTCAGAGATGAAGCTCGCGGCGAACAGCACGGGATTGCCGCGCTTGCCCTGGTGCGTCGGCACGACGATGGCGCGGCCCTCCTTCGGCGCGAAGCCGGCGATCAGGCGGTCGATGTGGGCGGACAGGATCGCCGGCATGTCCCCTAAGCACACGATGACGCCATCGAGTCCGTCCGGGAGTCCGCCGAGCCCCGCTTTCAACGAGGTCGAGAGGCCGGAGGCATAGTCCGGGTTGTGCACGAATTGCAAGTCGAGGCCATCGAGCGCGCGCGTAACCTCGCCGGCCTCATGGCCGGTGACGACGACAACAGGCCGCGCGGCGCTGGCCATCACGTTACGCACCGTGCGCCGCACCATCGGCTCGCCGCCGACGTCGGCGGTGAGCTTGTTGGCCGCGCCGAACCGTGTCGAGCGTCCGGCCGCCAACACCAGCGCGGCGATCACCGGCGCGCGGCGTACGCTGTCGTCCATGTCGGCTCCCAAGTTGCCCTCCTTGGCCTCGCGCGGCTGCGGGCGCGTCGCGATCTCCTTCAATAGACCGCCGAGGCCCATGGCGGCGACCTCGTCCAGCCCCACGTCGAGGCCGGCGAGGCGGCGCTCGAGGATCCAGTCGAAGCCGTTGAGCTTGGGCGACGCCGCACAGCTCGGCGCGCCGATCACGTCGATGTCGCCGTGCCGGCCGAGCAGCATCAGGTTGCCCGGATCGACCGGCATACCGAGCCGTACGATGCGTCCTCCGGCCTCGACGAGGGCCGCCGGGATCACGTCGCCGCGATCGACGATCGCGGACGCTGCGAACACGATCACCGGATCGTAGCCAGCCGCGACCATGCGGCGGATCGCGTCGGCGACCGCTGCCTCGCTATGGTCGACAGTTTCGAGCGCGGCGATGCGGGCGCCCAGCGCCGACAGCCGTGTGTCGATCGCCTCGCGGCGCTTGTCGAGGATCTGCTTCCTAGTGGCCGGGAGGCGCGTGAGAATGAGCCCCGCGACTTTCTTCGCAAACGGCGCGACGCGAACGAGGCCGCGCGCGACGCGCTCACCGTTCGCCACCGCCGCTTCCTGCAGCGCGAAGGTGATGACTTTGACGGTCGCCAGCATCTGGCCGGCCGTCACGCGCTCGAACTGCGGCACGGTGGCGATCGTAAGAGCCTCGTCGATGGCATTGAGGCGGGCGATCGCGCCTGCATCGAGCACGGCGATGCCGTCTGTGAGCGCAAACAGGTTGGCGCGGCCGGTGAAGGGCTCGGCGATGCGGATGCCGGCGCCAGCCGCTGCCTGCGCGATGCGGCGGGCGGCGGCGTCCTCGCCAACGTCGCCGGGCTCCAGCCGCGCGGCCATCACGTCCCGGAAACCGGCCTCGGCGAGCCGCGTGATCTCGTCGGGCCCGAGCGTGCGGCCCTTTTTGATCATGCCACGCGGCGTCGCCAGCGAATGCGCCAGGATCGCACCTTCGGCCTCTGCCAGCGGGTAACGGCCGAACTTCATGGATAGTCCTTTGAAGGAAGGAGTGAATAGTCAATAGGTTGGTAACCGGCGAATAGTGAGTAACACGACACGGCCAATTTCTTCTCACTATTGACTATTCACTATTGACCACTCGCTCACTTCTGCAGAAACGGCTTCACTTCGTTGCCGCGCTTCACGGTCATCTGCCACGGGGTCAGGCGTTGGCGCTGCGTCACCTGCTGGCGCCGCTCCGCCTCCCGCGCCTTGGCCAACTGCTCGAGGTCGGCTGCCGAGGCGACCGGCTGGCCGTCGAAGGTCTGCACGATGTCGCCGCGCTGGAACCCGTAGCGGTCGGCGATGGTGCCGCGCACCACCTGCAGAACGGCGACGCCTGCGTCCTCCTCGAGCCCGAGCTCCTGGGCGATGGCCGGCGACAAGGTGGCGAGCCGCGTGCCCTGCAGCGGGTTCTGCCCGGTGATGTTGCGCGCATCGCTTTCGTCGTTCGCTGGCGCGACACGCAGTGCGACATCGACCATCGACTCGCGTCCCTGCCGCAGCACCGTCAGCCGCACGCGGTTACCGACGCCGCGCGTAGTCAGGCGATACTGCATCTCCGGGTTGTCTGAGACTAGCTGTCCATCGACCGCGACGATGACGTCGCCGACCTCGAGGCGCGCTTCGGCGGCCGGACTCGCCGGCGAGACGCGCGCGACGAGCACGCCGCCGGGTCGCGCGAGCCCCATATCGCGAGCGATCTCGCGCGTCACCGTTTCGCTGCGGATGCCGAGCCAGGGCCGTTCGAGCTTGCGGCCGGCGATCGCGCTCTCGACGATCACGCGCACCAGATTGGAGGGCACCGCAAAGCCGATGCCGTGCGAGGCGCCGGAGGCGGGTGCGATGATCGCGGTGTTGATGCCGACGAGCCGCCCCCCCAGATCGACCAGCGCGCCGCCCGAGTTGCCGGGATTGACCGCCGCATCGGTCTGGATGAAGGCCGTCGAGGTCGCCTTGGAGGCGAGCGAGCGGCCGAGTGCAGAGACGATGCCCTGCGACACGCTCTGTCCGACGCCGAACGGATTGCCGATGGCGAGTACAAGGTCGCCGACCTCGGCCTCGTCGGAATCGCCGAACTCGAGGAACGGGAAGCCGCCGTCGCCGCCCTCGATGCGCAGCACCGCGATGTCGGCGCGCTCGTCGGCGAGCACCACTTTGGCGTCGAACTCGCGCTTGTCGGCAAGCACGACGCGGATTTCGGCCTGCGCGCCGATCTTCACGACATGCGTGTTGGTGACGACGAGGCCCTCGCGCGAGACGATGACGCCGGAACCGAGCGAGCTTTGGATGCGCTCCTGCGGCATGCCGAGGCGGCCACCGAGGAACTCACGGAAGAACGGATCGTCGAGCAGCGGGTTGCGCACCTGCACGCGGCCGCGCGCATAGACATTCACGACGGCGGGCGCGGCCTGCTTGACGATCGGCGCGAACGAGAGACGCACCGCCTCCCGGCTCGGCGGCGGCTGGCGCTGTTGAGCGGGTGCAGGCACGAAGGAAGCCGCAATGGTGAGCCCCAAGCCGGCCGCTAGCGTGATGGCGCGCCTGGCGATACTCAGGGAGGCACGTAGAGATGGCGTTTTCATGAGCACAGATATAGGCCGAAAGGGCTCGCGGCAGTAGTCTGCGCCTATCCGTCACGCCCGCTTGGGCACCACGGCCGTCAGCACGTTGCGGGCGAGCACCTGCGCCTGCTCGCGCTGGTAGCGGTAGGGCACGAGAATCAGCCGGTCGGCACAGGCGGCCGAAAAGCACCCTTCTCCTGTTTGCCACCACCTGGTGTGCCCCGCACAGCCAGGGCGAAGGTGTTGGCGGTTGCCCCTCACACCCGCACAGGCGGCCGAGATCAGGGTGGCGGCCTCGACTGGCGCGGGTCTTGCTTCGCGGCCAGCAGGGGCGCGTCCTGTGCGGACGCTTGATCTACACCGCGAAAGGCGCCGCCATGACCCTCGCATCCCGCCGACTGGACTGGGTCGACATTGCAAAGGGGCTGTGCATCATCCTCGTCGTGCTGATGCACGCGACCCACGGCGTCGACAAGGCGCTCGGCACCACCTCGCTGATCGAGCCGTTCATCGAATGGGCCAGGCCCTTCCGGCTGCCCGACTTCTTCCTGATCTCCGGCCTTTTCCTTGCGGCCCGCATCGATCGCCCCTGGCGCGCCTTCCTCGACGGAAAGGTCGTCCACTTCGCCTACTTCTACGTGCTGTGGACCCACATCCTGCTGGCGATGAAGGCGCCGGGTCTGATCAACGAGGCAGGCATCCGCGGCTTTTTCGAGCTGTATGTGTCGACGCTCGTGCGCCCGTTCGGTCCGATCTGGTTCCTCTACTTGCTCGCCGTCTACTGCATAGCGACGAAGCTTTTGCGCCGGGCGCCGGTGCCGTTCGTGCTGATCAGCGCTGCACTGCTGCACGTGAAGGCGCCCCAGACCGGCGCCTTCCTGATCGACGAGTTCGCCAACCGCTTCGTGTTCTTCTATGCCGGCTACGCTCTGAGCCGATACATCCTGACCTATGCCGATCGCCTGCGCGCGGTATCGATGCCGCTCGTGATGGCGCTGATCCTCGTGTGGGCGGCGTTGAACAGCATCGCCGTCACGTCCGGGCTGGCGTCGATGCCGGGTCTCGATCTCGCCGTCTCGGCCGTCGGCATCGGAGCGATCATCGCCTTCAGTGTCATGCTGGCGCAGATCGACCTCGGCGCGACGCTCGCCTATCTCGGCCGCAATACCATCGCCATCTATGTGGCCTTCACGATCTTCATGAGCGCTGTGCGAGTCGCTCTCCTCAAGCTCGGGCCGGGGCTGCCGGGAGAGATCGTCGCGCTGGCGGCGACGCTTGCTGGGATCGCTGGGCCGCTGCTTGCTGCATACCTCGTGAAGGGCACGCCGCTGGGCTTCCTGTTCGAGCGCCCCGCCTGGGCCCATCTCAGCCATCGCCCAGCGAAAATCGGCACCATGCTCGATGGGCTGGTCCGGGTTCTGCGGTCCTTGCGCCCGGCCCCTGTCGCCACGCGCACGGTGAGGGCGTCCCGCCTCGCTCCCGCAAGCCGTGTCACGGCCCGCGTACCCGTGAGGCGCTCGCCGATGCCTCGGCCGTCTCGCCCGCCGCCGGCGTCATTCGACATCCGCACATACCGCGCGGAAATTCGGTAACATGCCCGGACCACAACCGTGTCCGAGGCTCGCCATGACCCCCTACGATATTCGCCCGATGCCGCCGCAGATCGCGGCGGCTGATCTGAAGCTGCTGGCCGAGGTGGAGACGGCGACCGTCGGCCACTGGCGCCACATCGGCTTCATGGACCGCCGCATCCAGCCGCTGCTGAAGCGCCGCGTGGTCGGCACGGCGGTGACAATCGCAATCCCCGGTCCGGATTCGGCGTTGCTGCATCACGCGCTTGGGCTGCTGCGGCCCGGCGACTTCGTCGTGGTCGACCGGCTGGGTGATGACCGTCATGCCTGCTGGGGCGGCGGCGTCACCATCGCAGCGAAAACGGCGGGCGCGGTCGGCGGTATCGTCGATGGGCCCTGCACGGACGAGGCCGAAATCATCGCTTCGGATTTCCCGATGTGGTGCCGCGGCCTCTCGCCGGTGACGACGCGGATCTATGATCTTGGCGGCGCCATGAACGTGCCCGTATCGTGCGGCGGCGCGGTGGTGCTCCCGGGCGACGCGATCCTCGCCGACGAGTCGGGCGTGCTGGTGCTGCGCCGCGACGAGGTACGCACGGTCGCGCAAGCCGCGATCGACCGCCAGACCAAGGGCCGCGAGCGCGAGGGCCAGGTCAAGGCCGGTGCCAAGCTCGGCGAGATGTCGGGCGCCACCGCCAAGGTCACGGCGCGCATGGTGTAGCGGCGTCAGCCCAACGGTCTGGGGTCGCAGTAGTCCGATAGCCGACGGTTGCTGCGCCGGTGCGATGGGCCAGTTCCGACCATTGTCGGGCGCGTGCCGTAGGGCGCAATAGCGCGCCCACCGGCCTGTCCATCGCTTCGACGCTCAACGCGCGTATTGCGCCAACTTCCAACGGTGCCCGTC
>JANOJW010000510.1:0-4951 GCA_031418955.1 Hyphomicrobiales bacterium
TTTGAAGGGCAAACATGCCCTTCCGCGCCCTCATTGACGTCACGATCCGTCATCGCCAGGATAAAGTGGACAGGCTCCTAGGGTATCGACTTCGCCACGCTCCTGCCATCTGGACCCTTCGAGCGCAATGAAACCACACGAGAACCTCCGAGACAGGCTCTGAGGGCCTCGGAGGGCAACGGCTGACCCGAATTGCCGTTGACTTGGGTCGAGCTCTCACACATAAAGCGGTCTCGCGCGGCGGTCGCATGGCCGCCGCGCGCAATGCGCTGTTCGAGGCCTGTTCCGCTTGCCGGAACCTCAGAAGTGCACCCTTCGGGTGACGCCACAGGACGCGGATAAATGAACGGAAGCAAGAGGTTGTAAACATGCACGCTGTCATCAAGACAGGCGGCAAGCAGTACCGGGTCGCCGCCAACGATACCCTCGTCATCGAGAAGATCGCCGGCGACAAGGGCGCTACCGTCGAGTTCACCGAGGTGCTGATGGTCGGCGCCACGATCGGCCGTCCGCTCGTCTCCGGCGCCAAGGTCACCGCCGAGGTGGTCGAGCAGGGCCGCGGCGACAAGGTGATCGCCTTCAAGAAGCGCCGCCGCAAGAATTCGCGCCGCAAGCGCGGCCATCGTCAGGAGCTGACGACGGTCAAGATCCGCGACATCATCGGCGGCTGACGCCGCTAACCCGCAGAGCACTTTTCGAGGAGATCCCCTCATGGCACACAAGAAAGCAGGCGGCTCGTCCCGCAACGGCCGCGACACCGCAGGCCGGCGTCTCGGCGTCAAGAAGTACGGCGGCGAGAACGTCATCTCGGGCAACATCCTGATCCGCCAGCGCGGCACCAAATGGCACCCCGGCGCCAATGTCGGCCTGGGCACCGACCACACCATCTTCGCCAAGACCGACGGCGTCGTGGAGTTCGCGACCAAGCGTAACGGGCGCATCTATGTGTCCGTGAAGCCCGCGAAGCTCCAAGCCGCCGAGTAACGGGGCGGACCGCACGCACGGGGTCCGGCTCACACAGCCACCCCGACGTTGACATCAGGACGGGGGGATGGTGCGCACCATCCCCCCGTCTTCGTTATGCGCCTTCAGATGCCGACTCGCATCCGGCGCGTGTCATTCGTCCCGTCGCATCGGAGCCTTCGTGTCATGAGCCAGATCGGTGGACACCTGTTGATCGAATGGGGCATCAAGCCCGGCAAGGCGTTCAAGGAGGCGCTCGCCCAGGCGCGCCGGCTCGAGGCCGAGGGCTTCGACCTCGACGCCATCAAGGCCCGCATCGTCGAGGGGCACAAGCCGCCGCCCGCCCCGCCGACGATCACGCGGCGCGCGAGCGGCGCGTTCGCCGAAGCGATCGCCGCCGAAACGGCGGAGGACGAGGCCAATATCTCAGCCGTCCGCCAGCACATGGCCGACCTGATGCGCTGCCCGGTGCTCGAGTACGGCGCGGTGATGCCCGACGCGTGCCCGTCGGGCGCGGCGAAGGGCACGATCCCCGTCGGCGGCGCGGTGATCTCGCGCGGCATCCACCCGGCGTTCCACTCGGCTGACATCTGCTGCTCGATGTACGCGACGGTGTTTGCCCCCGGCACTGCGACGGGCACGTTCATGGACGCGATCCAGGCCTCGACGCGCTTTGGTCCTGGCGGCCGGCGACCGGAGGATCGCATCGAGGACCCGATCACCGACGAAATCCGGGTGACCAAGAACCCGTTCCTCAAAGGTCTCGACGGTCCGGTGACGTCCCAGCTCGCCGATCAGGGCGACGGCAACCACTTCGCCTTTCTGGGTTCACTCGACGTGGCACCAGCAATGCGTGCCGCTCTCCGCGCGAAAGGGCAGGCGGCCCTCGCCGACGCGCTCGATGGGTTCGACACCGTCGACGTGCTCGTCACGCACCACGGCAGCCGGGGCCTGGGTGCCGAGGTCTACAAGCGCGGGCTGTCGGCGGCTGTCGGCCACACCCAGCAGGTGTCGCCCGATACGCCGCCCCACCAGGCCTGGATCGATCCCGCGAGCGAGACCGGTGCTGCCTACTGGGAGGCGCTGAGTTACGTCGCGCGCTGGACGAAGCGTAACCACCAGCTGATCCACGAGCGCACGCTTGCCCGCCTCGGCATCACCAGCCTTGCCGCGTTCGGCAACGAGCACAATTTCGTATGGAAGCGCGGGGATCTTTACGCTCACGGCAAGGGCGCGACGCCCGCCTGGCGCGACGAGGCAGGGCACCCGTTGCTCGGCCTCATTCCGCTCAACATGGCGGCTCCGATCCTGTTGACGCTCGGCAATGACCGGACCGAGTACGCCTCGTTCTCGCCGCATGGCGCGGGTCGCAACAAGAGCCGGTCGGCGCTGCTGCGCGAGCTTGGTATCGCTGGGCTCGAGCGGGAGGAGTACCTGGCACGGTCGCGCGCCATCGTCGACCGCCAGACCGAGGGGCTCGACGTGCGCTTCTACTATGATCGCCCGGATGTGTCGGAGAGCCCGATCGCCTATAAGAATGCCGATCAGGTGCGCGAGCAGATCGAGCGGTTCGGCCTTGCCGACGTGATCGGTTTGATCACGCCGAAGGGTTCGATCATGGCGGGCGACTACGACAAGCCGTGGGAGATTGCCAAAGCGCGCCGCAAACTCGAGGCCGACCGGCGCAAGCGGTGACACCGATGCTGAAAACCGAGCGACTGACATTGCGAGCCTTCAGCGACGCCGATAACGCCGCGTTCCGTGTGCTCGCCGGCGATGTCGAGGTTGCGCGCATGACGAGCGACATCCCGCACCCGATCGACGCTCGGCAGGCCGAGCAATGGCTGAAGCCCGTCGCCGGTGAGCTGCGCTATGCGCTGGAGCACGATCGCCGCCTGATCGGGGGCGCGGGCACCTTCCTGCGCGATTGCGGCGCCGGCGAGCTCGGCTTTTGGCTCGGCAGTGCCTGGTGGGGCCAGGGTTTTGCGACGGAAGCCGCGCGCGCCGTGCTGGCCCATGCCGTCGTGAACGGGAGCTACGCGGGTTTCTCGTCGTCTCACTTCGACGACAATCCGGCCTCCCGCCGCGTGCTCGACAAGCTCGGCTTCGAGGCGGCGGGAACAGGACAGATCTGGAGCCTCGCGCGCAGCGCGTCCGTCGAGGCGCACTGGGTGTGGCTGTCGCGCGAGAAGGCCGCGATGCTGTATGGCCATGATGCGGGCAGCCAAATCGCGCCTGCTCGCAGCCGCTGGCGCGCTCTCACCAGCCGCCTTGTCCGTACGAATTGAAAGTCGAATGTCATGAAATTCCTCGACCTCGCCAAGATCTACATTCGCTCCGGCGACGGCGGCAACGGCTCGGTGTCGTTCCGGCGCGAGAAGTTCATCGAGTTCGGCGGCCCTGACGGGGGCAACGGCGGGCGCGGCGGCGACGTCATCGCTGAGTGCGTCGACAATCTCAACACGCTGATCGACTACCGCTACCAGCAGCACTTCAAGGCACAGAACGGCCAGGGCGGCATGGGCCGCAATCGCAGCGGCAAGGACGGCGACGACATCGTCATCAAGGTGCCGCCCGGCACCGAGATCCTGGCCGAAGACCAGGAAATGGGGATTGCCGAGCTGATGACGCCCGGCGAGCGCGTCGTCATCGCCAAGGGCGGCAACGGCGGCTTTGGCAACGCGCACTTCAAGGGGCCGTCCAACCAGGCGCCGCGTCACGCCAATCCGGGACTTCCCGGCCACGAGATGACCATCTGGCTGAGGCTCAAGCTGATCGCCGACGTCGGCTTGCTGGGCTTGCCCAACGCGGGCAAGTCCACGTTTCTCGCCACGGTCTCGCGCGCACGGCCCAAGATCGCCGACTATCCCTTCACGACGCTGCATCCCAACCTCGGCGTCGTGCTCGCTGGAGATCGCGAGTACGTCATCGCCGACATTCCGGGCCTGATCGAAGGCGCAAGCGAGGGCGCGGGTCTCGGCGTGCGCTTCCTCGGCCACGTCGAACGCTGCACGGTGCTGCTCCATCTCGTCGACGTGACCGAGATCACCGGCGACGTCGTATCGGCCTACAAGACCGTGCGCGGGGAGTTGAAGGCCTATTCGCCGGAGCTTGCGAAGAGGAAAGAGATCATTGCACTCACCAAGTGCGATGCGGTGACGCCGGAGGTCGCGGCCGAGCGAGCGGCTGCTTTGCAGAAGGCGGCGCGGAAAAAGCCGTTGCAGATCTCGGCCGTCTCCGGCGCCGGCATCAAGGAGGCGCTATTTGCGATCGCGCGCGAGATCGACCGCACCGACGCAAGGCAAGCCGAGGACGACGCGGCCGGGAAGCCGAAGATGCGCTGGGTGCCGTGAGGGGGGAAGCGCTCCGGTTGGCAGCTTTGAGTTTCCGAGTTAGCCTAGCTATGCTTTGACATCATGCAAGGAACTTGGCTTTGCGCATCACACGGCTCAAGCTGCAGAACTGGCGAAACTTCAAGAATGTCGAAGTTGCGCTCGATGCGCGCGCGTTCTTTATAGGTCCGAATGCTGCGGGAAAGTCTAATCTTCTCGACTCACTCCGGTTTTTGCGTGATGTCGCGACCACGACAGGTGGGGGATTTCAGCAGGCGGTGACTGTGCATCGCGGTGGAGTGGGCGAGATCAGAAGCTTTATGGCGACGAGGAATGCCAACGTCGCGATTGAGATCGATCTGGGCGACAATGCGACACCGGACAAATGGTCATATTCACTCGAGTTCGCGAGCCATAACGCTAGCGGAGCACCTCGCATCGTCCGCGAAGTGGTCACTGAGCGAGGCCGGCCAAAGCCTCATGTCAACAGACCGGATGACGACGATGAGAAAGACCCTGAGCGTTTGACTGAGACGGCATTGGAACAAGTCAGCGCTAATCGAGGTTTTCGTACCGTTACAGAGTTTCTGGCGTCGATTGACTATCTCAACGTAGTGCCCCAAATCGTACGCGAGCCGGAACGCGCGATCGGTCCC
>JANOJW010000511.1:0-5116 GCA_031418955.1 Hyphomicrobiales bacterium
CGCGCAGACCCGCGCGCGACAGCTTGATCGCCGACGACAGCGTGGAGATCGCCGCATCCTGGCCGAACACCAGGCGCTTCAGGTCCTTCTCGAGATTGGACATCACCTCGGCGTCGGACTTCGACACGGTCTTCGGGGGAATGCGGGCCATGGTGGCGATGGTCGCCTCGATCTCCTTCACTGTGATTTTCTTTTTGCGCTTGGCCTCCGGCACCAGCATCTGGCTGGCGCCGGTCTCGTCGACGACGTCGATCGCCTTGTCGGGGAGCTTCCGGTCATTGATGTACTTCGCCGACAGCTCTACCGCCGCCTTGATCGCCTCGTTGGTGTACTTGAGCTTGTGGAACTCCTCGAAGTAGGGCTTCAGGCCCTTCATGATCTCGATTGAATCCTCGATCGAGGGCTCCTTCACGTCGATCTTCTGGAACCGGCGCACCAGCGCGCGATCCTTCTCGAAGTGCTGGCGGTACTCCTTGTAGGTGGTCGATCCGATGCAGCGCACGGCGCCCGACTGCAGCGCGGGCTTCAACAGGTTCGAGGCGTCCATGGCGCCGCCCGACGTGGCGCCGGCGCCGATCACGGTGTGGATCTCGTCGATGAACAGGATCGCGCCCGGATAGGCCTCGATCTCCTTCATCACAGCCTTCAGGCGCTCCTCGAAGTCGCCGCGATAGCGGGTGCCGGCGAGCAGCGTGCCCATGTCGAGCGAGAAGATGGTCGCGTCACGCAGCACCTCGGGCACCTCGCCGCGGATGATCTTGCGCGCCAGGCCCTCGGCGATCGCGGTCTTGCCGACGCCCGGATCGCCGACGAACAGCGGGTTGTTCTTGGAGCGGCGGCAGAGCACCTGGATGGTGCGCAGCACTTCCGCCTCGCGCCCGATCAGCGGGTCGATGCGGCCGTCGCGCGCTTTCTTGTTGAGGTTGACGCAATAGGTGTTGAGGGCGTCCGCCTGCTTCTTCTCGGCCCCCTCGCCGTTGCCCGACGACGAACTCTCGCCCTCGTCGATGCCGCGCACGGACTTCGGCTCCGTCATGCCTGGCCGCTTGGCGATGCCGTGGCTCACGTACTGGACAGCGTCGAACCGCGTCATCTCCTGCTCCTGCAGGAAGTAGGCGGCGTGGCTCTCACGCTCGGCGAAGATGGCGATCAGCACGTTGGCGCCGGTCACCTCCTCGCGCCCCGACGACTGCACGTGCACGACCGCGCGGTGGATGACGCGCTGGAAGCTGGTCGTCGCCTGGGCATCGGTGGAGCCCTTGCGCACCAAGCTCTCGAGCTCCGTATCGAGATACTCGGTGATGCGCCGGCGTAGCTGGTCGACGTCGACGTTGCAGGCGCGCATGACGGCCGCCGCGTCCCGGTCGTCGATCAGCGCCAGCAGCAGATGCTCGAGGGTCGCGTACTCGTGATGCCGGTCGTTGGCATATTCGAGTGCGCGGTGGAGTGCCTGCTCCAGGCTTTGAGAGAAGGACGGCACAGGGCTACTCCTTTTCCATCGTGCACTGCAGCGGGTGCTGGTGCTGACGCGCGAAATCCATGACTTGGGTCACCTTGGTCTCGGCAACCTCGTACGTGTAGACGCCGCAGATACCGACGCCCTTGTGGTGCACATGCAGCATGATCCGGGTGGCCTCCTCGCGCCCCTTGTTGAAGTACCGTTCGAGCACGTGGATCACGAACTCCATCGGCGTGTAGTCGTCGTTGAGCAGCAAGACCTTGTAGAGGCTCGGCTTCTTGGTCTTTGGACGCGTCTTGGTGATGAGGCCCGTCTTGCCTTCGTCGCCGCCGCGCGATCCGTCCTTGCCGGCCATCCTGATCCCTCGATCGACCTCGTCCATCCTCTTCATGCGCACCCGCGCGCCCCTCTCGTGCACACCACGGACCTCTCTCAGCCACTGTCGGCAGCAACCATACTAGCGACAAGCGATCCAGGTGGGCAAACGCTGCGGATGACAAACGTCCGAGCCGGCGACGATTGTTCACCCGACCGCGTTCAATGTGGGCCCGGCTCGAGACAAAATAAAGGCCCGGCATTGCTGCCGGGCCCCATGTCGCGCCGCGTTGTGCCCTGGCCGGGTATCGACGCCTCGGCCGGATCACCCTCAACGGTTGTTCTGCTGCATCGAGCGCTCGAGTGGACGGTAGGACTCCTTGGCCAGCTCGGCGTACATGCCGCCGAGCTTCGACCACTGGTGCATGTACTCGTCATAGCTGCGCTTCAGATAGCTGGCCTGGATCTCCATCGCCTGCTCGAGCGACTTCGTAGCCATCAGTTTCTCGAGCGTGTGCGAGCCATCCTCGAACGAGCGCTTGGCGTAGTCGGTCATCTCGGCGCTGATCGCTTGCCAACCCTTGTTCCAGTCGCCGGCCGCCTTCATCATCGTGTCGGCATTGCCCTGGCCGAGCTTCTGGATGTCATCGAACGGCTTCATCATGGCGTGGTTCCTGTTGGAGATTGAGCGGGTTGCATGCACGCGCGGAGACAAAATTGATGCCGCAGTGCACAGCGAGCCTACATTTTAGTTGCGACGCACCATTCTGTCAAGCGGTTTATGCTGCATTGCACCAAATGGTGCATCGCAGCATCTGCCGCCACATGCCTGTCTCCCAGCCAGCTCTTTACCAAACCGCAGGGGAGGATCGCTTAACCTCACCGCAGCCGTGGACGCACGCCGCAAAGGTGCCCCAAAAACCGTGTTTGAAGGATGCGGGCACAGGAGCGGGGGCGCCGGGCGGCAGGGCAACGGTCACACTTGCCCCCACGTGGCGTCGGGTACGAGGGAATGAGTCGAGCGTTGGAGCATCACTGGACCCGTGAGCGCGAGCGCAACTGCGCCTGCGTACGCACGCGTTTCATGGTCATGCAGCAGGCGCTGCTCGTGCTCGTTGCGGCCTTTTTTGCGCTGCAGACGGTTCCGGTGCACGCCGCCGGCCGGCATGCCTCGATGGCGATCGACGCCAACACCGGCCAGATCCTGCATGCGCAGGGTGCCGACGAGGCGCGCTATCCGGCCTCGCTCACCAAGATGATGACAGTCTACATCGCCTTCGAGCTGATCGAACAGGGCAAGCTCAATCCGCAGACGCGTCTCCGTATCTCGCCGACGGCGGCCGCCACCTCGCCCTCAAAGCTTGGCCTGGAGGCTGGCGCCGAGATCGCCTTGAGCGATGCCCTGCAGGCGGTGATCGTCAAGTCCGCCAACGACATGGCCGTTGCGGTCGCCGAGCATATCGCGGGCAGCGAAGCGCGTTTCGCCGCACTGATGACCCAGAAAGCCCGCCAGCTCGGCATGGCCGCGACCACCTTCCGCAATGCGCACGGCCTACCCGACAGCGGCCAGGTCACCACCGCGCGCGACATGCTCACGCTGGCGATGCGCCTCAACGACGACTTTCCGCGCCGCTACGTCATGTTCTCCCAGCGCGCGTTCAGCTATCGCGGCGTCACGCATCGCAACCACAACACCATGCTCGGCAGCTATCAGGGCATGGACGGCCTCAAGACCGGCTACACCACGCCCTCGGGGTTCAATCTCGTCGCCTCGGTGCGCCGCAATGGCCGCCATGTGGTCGCCGCCGTGTTCGGCGGCACCAGCGCTGCCTCGCGCAACGCCCATATGCGCGTGATCCTGGATCGTGCGCTGCAGAGTGCCTCACCGGAAAAGACGCGCCAGCCGCCAGCCATTGCCCGCGGTCCGAGACGGGAGCGCGTCGCCGATGCAGCGCCGGCACCAAGGCTCGTCGAGCCGGTGCGGCAGGCTGAACTGCCAGTCGCCATGCCGGTGGTGCGCGCGAGCCCCGAGCCCGTGCCGGTGTCACCGCCGTCGCGGCTGCAACGGCCGGCAGGCCCCATCGGCGCGGCAACCGTGCCGACGGCCGATGTTCCGCCAGAGTCTGCGATCGCGCCCGGCCCCGTCGAGATTGCCCGCGTGCGGCCCGTCGTCGTGGCGCCGCGGCCCCGCCCCGAGAGCGTCGCAGCGCCCGCTCCGGTCGCACAAGCACCGGCACCATCGCAGGTGATCCCGACCGCCGCCGCGCCTGTTCCGCCATCCCTCGCCACACCGGTCATGCGAGGCGCGCCGCCCTCGTCCCTGCAGGCCCAGGCTGATCGCTTGAAGCGCGGCGCGGCGCCGACCACCGCCACGCCCGCCGTCGTCGCCCAGGCAGCGCCGTCAGCGCCGGCGTTCCGCCTGCAAGGCCCAACCGCAACGCGCGGGGCAGAGGTAATGATCCAGATCGGTGCCTTTGCGAGCGCGGCGGAGGCGCAGAAGCGTCTCGCCGAGGCTCAGGCACGCGCTCGCGACACGCTCGGGCTCGCACGGCCGGTCACGCAACCCGTCACCACGGGTGGCCGGCAGCTGTTTCGCGCGCGTTTCTCGGGCCTCGATGCGGCATCGGCGGCCGCCGCCTGCAACGAGCTGCGCCGCCAGCAGATCGACTGCCAGGTGACGCCGGGCGGTTGAGCGGCCTCAGGTCAGCTTGGACGCCACGAACGCGAGTGCAGCCGTGAGCCCGGCGAAGGTCACCAGTCCAGCGCGGCCGTTGATGAACCAGTCCGGAAACCTGGTCAGGGCGAGCGGCGTCGCGAGCAGTGCTGCGCCGCAGCCTATGATGCTCGCATAGACGGGCAATCTACTCGCCGCCAGGCCGATCGCTTTCGCCGTCGCCACAGCAGCAATGAACATCGCCACGCCGATCAGCAGCGATCCGAACGGCGTGCGCAGCTCCGGATTGCGCCGTTCTGCGGGGAAGTGTCCAGCAACGGTCAAGCCGAACAACGCGAACACCAGCACCTGCGCCGAAAACAGAGCAAGGATCGGGAGCGAAGGCATGACCATGCGGGTAGTTCCATATTGCAGCCCCGAAGTTTAGCACGCCGCAGCGACCCGATAAAGTTGCGATCAGCACAGCGGAGCCGTCACGGCTCAGGCCGCCATCTGGTCTCGGGCCTCAGAGCCTGTCTCGGAGGTTTTCGTGTGGTTTCATTGCGCTCGAAGGGTCCAGATGGCAGGAGCGTGGCGAAGTCGATACCCTAGGAGCCTGTCCACTTTATCCTGGCGATGACGGATCGTGACGTCAATGAGGGCGCGGAAGGGCATGTTTGCCCTTCAAA
>JANOJW010000512.1:0-9127 GCA_031418955.1 Hyphomicrobiales bacterium
TCCGCGACTTCGTCAGCCGCATCGGCGTCGCCAAGGCCAACAGCCTCGTCGACTTCACGCAGTACGAGTTCTCGGTGCGCGAAGCGCTCAATCGCTCAGCGCAGCGCCGCATGGCCGTGCTGAAGCCCCTGAAAGTCGTCATCGAGAACTATCCGCTCGGCCAGTCCGAAGAGTTGGAAGCCGTCAACCATCCCGATGACGAAAGCGTGGGCAAGCGCCGGGTGCCGTTCGGCCGCGAGCTGTGGGTCGAGCGCGACGACTTCATGGAAGTCCCGCAGAAGAAGTTCTACCGCCTCTCACCCGGCAAGGAAGTTCGGCTGCGCTACGCTTATTTCATCACCTGCATGGACGTGGTGAAGGACGCGGCCGGCACCATCGTCGAGCTGCGCTGCACGTACGATCCCGCGACCAAGGGCGGCAACGCGCCGGACGGGCGTAAGGTGCAGTCGACCATCCATTGGGTCTCGGCTGCGCACGCGGTCGAGGCGGAGGTGCGGGTCTACGACCACTTGTTCGCCAACCCGGAGCCGGATGCCGCGAATTTCGTCAAGGACCTCAATCCGCAGTCGCTCGAAGTGATCGCCGACGCCAAGCTCGAGCCGGCGATCGCGGCGGACAATTCGGACGCCGCCATGCAGTTCGAGCGCCTCGGATACTTCTGCCGCGATGCCGACAGCAAGCCCGGCCGCCTCGTCCTCAACCGCACCATCGGCCTGCGCGACACCTGGGCCAAGGTGGCGAAGAGGTAGGTCGGGTAGAAGGCCATCTTCACTCCGGCCGAGACCCGACATGACACGGCACTTGGACCGTCGGGCTTCGGCCGAGTGCAGGGCGGCCTCAACCCGACCTACGAGAAGCCGGTACCGTGCGGCTCATGCCTTGTCGGGACCAGCCGCTCCGGCCATGGTGAGCATAAGCACCACGCCGAGTGGAGCCGGAGGGGCACATGTCGGACTTGAAGCCGTCGCCGCACGACGACCGTCCACGATTGCAGGCCGGCACAGTTCTCGACGGCGTCTACCACATCGAAAGCGAGATCGGCGCGGGCGGCTTCGGCATCACCTATCGCGGCCGCGACGAGAAGCTCGGGCTGCCGGTGGCCATCAAGGAGTATTTCCCCGCCGGCGTCGGTATGCGCGACAGCACCATGAGCGTGCACCCGGTGACGCAGTCGCAGAGCGAGATGTTCGAGTGGGGTCGCCAGGGTTTCATCCGCGAGGCCCAGATGCTGGCGAGCTTCAAGCATCCGGGCATCGTGCGCGTGCTGCGCTACTTCGAGACCAACAACACCGCCTACATGGTGCTCGAGTTCGAGGGCGGACCCTCGCTTGGCAAGTGGCTGCAGCGTCTCGGCCGCCCGCCGACCCAGGCCGAGATGGACAAGATCTCGACGGGACTCCTGGATGCGCTGGAGGCGATCCACGCGGCGCGCCTGATCCACCGCGACATTGCACCCGACAACGTCATCGTGCGCGACAACGGCACGCCCGTCGTGCTCGACTTCGGTGCGGCGCGCTACGAGCTCGCGGAGGCCACGCGCACGCACGGGCATTCGTTCCGCACCATCTCCTACGCCATCGTCAAGGCGCATTACTCGCCGTTCGAGCAACGCCAGACCGACCCGAAAAGCCGCGGCCCCTGGAGCGACGTGTATTCGCTCGGCGCGACGCTCTATCGGGCGGTTACGGGACTGGTGCCGCCCGATTCACATGATCGCATGGGCGCCGACACCGATCCGCTGGTGCCGGCCGAACGGGCGTCCTCCGGGCAGTACCGGCCGGCGTTCCTAACCGCAATCGACCGGGCGCTGATCCTGCGCCGTCAGGACCGGCCGCAGACCATCGCCGCTCTGCGCGACCTCATGCAGGGGACGGGAGCGCTGTCGCAGGTGCGCACGACCACGGGGCCGAAGCCGTATTCGGCCGGCGGCGCACCCCAGTCTGGGCCGACCGTGCAGACGTTCGCGGACATTGAGAGCCACCGCCCGCCCGCGGCACCCGTGAAGCGCAGCGCGTTGCCACGGGTGGCCGCAGGCCTCGCCGTCGTGGCGCTGCTCGCAGGGGCAGGGTGGATGATGCTCGAGGCCCGCACCGCCAACCAGCGCGCCGAAGTCGAGCGGCAGCAAGCGGGGGTCAAGAAGCAGGCCGACGCGGCAGAGAAGACCATCGCGGATGCGAAGTCAGCGGCGGAAGAGGTGCGCAAGCAGGCCGAGGCCGCGATGAAACGAGTTGAAGACGAACGCAAGCGCGCCGAGGATGATCGACGCCGGGCCGAGGAGACTCGCAAGGCTGAGGACGAGGCGCGGCGACGCGCCGAGGCAGCAGCTCGCGAGGAAGCGCTGCGTCGCGCAGAAGCTGTGGCACGTGAGGACGCCCAGCGTCGCGCCGAAGCAGCAGCGCGGGAGGAAGCGCGCCAGCGCGAAGCCGAGCAACTGGAAGCGGAACGTCGCGCTCGCATCACCTTCGACATCCGCCGCAACACCTACGTCGACGGCGACGGCTACCGTATCGAGTACGGCAGCACCGCGTATCAATGCCAGGAGCTGTGCCGCGGCGACCCGATCTGCGTGATGTTCGAGTTCCACCCGCCCGAGAACAAGTGCAACCTGTTCGTCGACACCCGGCCGATCGGCACCACGGACGACGGCACCCTCATCGGCTTCAAGCGGTGGTGAAACGTGCCCGACGAGCGCGCGCCGCTCAGTCGATCAGATAGATCGGGCTCGACCACGCCTGGTTGCCGTCCTCCTGCGTGACGCGTACCCAGACGGGGCTGTCGTGTCCACCCGTATGCGACACCGGCAACGTGAACGACAACCGGCGCGGCGCGCCCGCATCGGGGAGCCGATAGACGCTGAGCTTGCGGGCAAGTCCGCCACCGTCGAACTCGACCGCCGTGTCGCCAAGGCTCCCCAGCTCGACGCGTCCGCTGACGACGTTGGTCTCGATCGCAAGCGTGCCGGCGCTTCCATCGTCGAGCCACAGATCGAGGCCGGCGCGATTGCCCGTCGTCACCGACGTCCAGGCGAGCCCGGAGCCCGCCTCGATCTCGCGCGGCGCGCGCTCGGGATTGAGGAAGTTGACCGAGGCATGGCGCGCGAAACGAGCGCCGGTCAGGTGCAGCTTGCCGTTCCACACCGTTTCGCGTCCGCGCCCGCGGTATTCGGCACCCTCCCACAGTACGCGGATCCGGTTGCGGCAGTCGGCGGCGGAAAAATTGCGTGCCGTGTGCACGACGCGCGCGCCGACCAGCACGTCGATGCGTTCGACGGGCGCGGTGCCGATCACGTCGACCGCGAGCGTCATCGGCTCGGGCCCCGGCCGCACGATGTCGCCCATCGCCACCTCTCTCACCTGCCGCGAGCCTGTGGCCCCGAGTGTTGGATCATCGTCGAAGCGCGTCACCGGCTTCTCGAACTTTCCCCGCACATCGAGGAACAGGCGCACGCCCGTGGTGCCGTAGTGATGTCGCGCGCGCACGCAGGAGAACCACGCATCGCGCGTCAACTCGGGCATCAGGTAGCAGGTGAGTCCGCCGACCGCGCCGAAGGTCGACGCGCCGGGCCGGGCCGCACCCTGCCGGCCCTTGTGGTCGTCGCTGTGCGCGACGATGCCGATGCGATAGCCGTTCGCGAACGCATCGTGCGCCAGCCACTCGAACGTGCCCCAGGTCGAGTGCACCTCGACGGCGCGCTCGATGCGGCCATCATGGGCAATCGCGATGTCGGCATAGCGCCCGCCGACATGCGCGATGACGATCGCGTCCTCGTTGCGCAGCGCGTCAAACAGCGCATCGGCGCGGTAGTGCGTCGTGTTCTCGGCCGCGGTGTCCTCGATCAGGATCTGCGATGAGCGGTGGATCGGCCGGCCCTCGCGGCGGTAGAACACGTTGCGGTCGCCGCCCATGCCGGTATTGCCCGACCACTCGTAGCCGGGGATCGCCAGGAACTTGCCCGGCGCCTCGTAGGCGGCCGTCAGTCGGTTCAGCTCGGCCCAGAACGCGTCGGTGACCTGGAAGTCGTTGCCCTGGTGCCCGGCGATGTCGATGAACGACTTGTCGCGCGCGAACGCAAAGTAGTCGTTGGCCGAATTGGTGCCGACCGTCTCCTCGCTCTGGCCGTGCAAGTCGCCCCAGTAGCGGGCCGTTTCTTGCGCCTTCAGCTGCCCACCCGCAGCCGGCGCGTCTTGCGCCTTCAGCTGCCGACCCGCAGCCGGCGCGTCTTGCGCCTTCAGCTGCCGACCCGCAGCCGGTGCGTCTTGCGCCTTCTCAACCACCCGCATCGGATTGGCGCGGGTGAGTTCGCGGCCTTGCCTGTCGAGCACGCGCAACGTGACGTCGCCTGCAAAGCTTGCCCGCAAACCTTCGATGACGAGTCCGTGCCGGCCACGCGTCAGGCCCGCGCGCGCGGGGAGGCCGGCGATCGGCGTCGACGCTTCGAGCACCAGCTCCTCGGCGGTCTCGGCCGTCGGATTGCCCCAGATGTCCTCTGGCATCAGGCACAGGCGGAACGGCTCGCCGGCCACCACGAGCGACGGCAGGATCGCGTTCCAGCGCACCGGTGGCCCCGCAACAAGCGCGAATTCCGGTGAGTGCGGCAACTCCGTGAACTCGTAGGTGGCGAAGGCGTCGATCAGCACCTTCAGCTCGAAGCTGTCCTCGACGTTGGTCTGCATGCGAATGCCGGGCGAGCCTCGGGCTCGATCGCCGAGCGTGATGGTGATGGTTTCGCCCGCCCGCAGGAAGCCGCGGCCGACGCGGATCAGCAGCGTGTTCGACCAGGGCCGGATGCTGAGACGATCGACCCGATGCTCGAGCTTTGCGCCATTGCTCGCAACGATGGTCGTGTAGCCGGGCTGCGATGGCTGATCGAACTGCGGCTTGCCGAAATCCGAGGTCGTGCGCCAGACGATCTTCAGCATGCCGGTGTCGTCAACGCCGAACAGGCCCGCCGTGTAGACGAGCCGTAACTCCTGATAGGTTCCAGCGACGAACGGTCCCGCCGGGGTGAGCGTGATGCTGCCCATCTTCTCGGGCAGGTAATGTGCAAGCGGCATGTCGTTGTCCTGGCCTCGTATCGGATTGGTTGGGCGGCTGCGAGATCATCGCGTCCGCTACCCGTGCGGTCTAGAACTTCCGGTGGTGCGCCGCCCGCACAATGCGCTTGCATCCCCCGTGCGCTTCCCTTAGATCACGCCATCTCCGGACGGGAGTGATCCCGATCCCGTGGGCAGGCTTGGGGGAATGTCCCGAGTGGCAAAGGGGGCGGACTGTAAATCCGCTGGCTATGCCTTCGTAGGTTCGAGTCCTACTTCCCCCACCAGCCTGCACTCCAGACCTATCAAGCACACGCAACTCAGGCCGGCTCTGCCATGCTGGAGGCCAATTCGCATGACGCAATCGCGACAGCCCAGCCACTGCTTGGCACTGGCACACCGGAGTGTCAGGTTGCACTGCCCCCAGCGGCCAGATCCATACCATGGACCACGCGGCATGCTCGACCTCCCCGGCACGACCGACGAGCCGCTCGCCGAGCAGGCCTATCGCCTGATCGAGGAGCGGATCGTCACGCTGCGCCTGGCCCCTGGCGAGATGATCACGGAAGCCGCGCTTGCCGACCACGCCGGGCTTGGCCGCACGCCGGTGCGCGAGGCGGTGCAGCGGCTGGCGCGCGAAGGTCTCCTCGCCGTGCTGCCGCGCAAGGGCATGCAGGTCACCAGCATCGAGCCAGCCCAGCAGTTGC
This sequence comes from Hyphomicrobiales bacterium, assembly GCA_031418955.1. Lineage (GTDB taxonomy): Bacteria > Pseudomonadota > Alphaproteobacteria > Rhizobiales > Hyphomicrobiaceae. The sequence continues at coordinate 5,741 of JANOJW010000512.1, forward strand.
TGGTGCTCGAAGTGCGTCGCGAGCTCGAGCGGTTGCTCGCGCGCCTTGCCGCGTCACGCGCCACACCGGCCGAGCGTGCGGAGTTTCGCGCACTCGCCCACGGCATGGACCGCGCATCGGCTGCCGCCGACGACATCGCATTCATGCGCTTCGATCGCCAGCTGAACGGCCTCTTGAGCACGGCTGCGCACAACGAGTACGCTTCGGGGGCCATGCTGCTGATCAACGGACATTCGCGTCGGTTCTGGTTCCAGCACCACAAGGTGCGTGGCGACCTGACGCTTTGCGCGACACTTCACGCGGAACAGGCGCGCACGATCGCTGGCGGAAATGCGGCACGCGCCGCCGCCGCGACCGACCGGTTGATCGACTACACGGTTTCGTTCACGCAGTCCGTCGCACAGGAGAGTTGATGCAGCGCGCGCACAAAATGCGTGGGTCGTCGGGCCAGACGCTCGGGTCTGACACCGGTTCGCGGCCGTGCCAAAGGGTCAGGCCCAAGTGTCTGGCCCCGCTTGCCGCGTTCGTCTTCATCGCCCTTGCCTTGCTTCCTGCCGCCGCGCAGGAGAAGCAAGCGCCGTCGGCCCCGCGCGCGGGCTGGCTCGACGGCAATCAGATCCGCCGCGAGTTCAGCGAGAAGCTGCTCAATGGCATCTACCCGACCGGCAACCCGTGGAGCGAGCAGCTGTTCGCCGACGGCACCACCGACTATCGCGAAGGCGAGAAGCGTTGGCGTGGCACCTGGTGGACGGAAAGTCGCGCCTTCTGCTTCCGCTATCCCCCGCCCGGCGTCGGCGGCTGCTTTGCAGTCGTGCGGCTCGGCTCCAACTGCTATGAACTCTATGAGATCTCGGGCGCCATGCCTGACGAGCGCCCGCCCGAACTCGCCGGCTCCTGGAACGGCCGCATGTGGGTCGCCGACCGTCCCGCCACCTGCGACGAGAAGCCGACGTCTTGATTTGATTGCGCGGTCACGATCAAGCAGTAGAGCGCCTGCGCGGCCGCACCCCCGTTGGCGAGCGGATCGAGCGGTGCTTTCAGCTACGCCAGGTACAAGCAACTGGCACTCCAGCCTTGACACTGCCAGCAGGCCTACTTAACTGCCCCGACTGACGGTAGCCGACCGTGGCTGCCGATTGGTTCGTTTAAGTCCGCGTGCCGAGCCCGCTAGCTCCGCGCGGGCCTATGGCTACGGCCTCAAGGAGCAACGTATGGATGTTCTGGTCGAGGCGGACCGGCTCAAGAAGACGTTCGGACCGATCACGGCGGTCAGCGATATCTCCCTCAAGGTCGCGAAAGGCGAGGTGTTGGGCTTCCTTGGCCCCAACGGCGCTGGCAAGTCGACGACGATGAAGATGCTGACCGGCTTTCTCGAGCCGGATTCGGGCTCAGCCAAAATCTGCGGCATCAGCGTCGCAGAGCACCCCAAGCAGGCGAAGGCCCGCATTGGCTATCTGCCCGAAGGCGCGCCTGCCTATGGCGACATGACGCCCCGCACGTTCCTGCGCTTCATCGCCGACATCCGAGGCTTTGGCATCGACCAGCGCAACTCCCGCATCGACGCCGCCATCGAGCGCACCGGCTTGCAAGGCGTGCTTGACCAGAGCATCGAGACGCTCTCGAAGGGCTTCAAGCGCCGCGTCGGCCTCGCGCAGGCGATCCTGCACGATCCCCCGGTGCTGATCATGGACGAGCCGACCGACGGTCTCGACCCGAATCAGAAGCATCTCGTCCGCAAGCTCATCGCCGAGATGGCCAAGGACAAGGCGATCATTGTCTCGACGCATATCCTCGAAGAGGTCGAGGCCGTGTGCACGCGCGCCGTCGTCATCGACCGTGGTCGCATCGTCGCTGACGGCACCGCCGAGGAGCTGCAGGCCCGCGCGCCCTATCACAACGCAGTCGCACTGCGCGTGCCGGCCGCCAACGCCGATGCGGTTGCCGCCGCGCTGCGTTCACTGCCGAGCCTCGACAAGGTCGACACTCTCATCGGCGCCAACAGCTTGGGCGTACAGTTGCGCTGTGTCCCCAGGCCAAAGGCCGGCGCCGCGCTCGCCACCGAGGTTGCAGCCCTGATCCGCGACAAGGGTCTTCCCGTCACCGAGCTCTTCGTCGAGCGCGGCAAGCTCGACGACGTGTTCCGCCGCATCACCGCTCAGGAGGGCGATCGCGCATGATCAGCTTATCGTCCTTGAAGAACGTCTGGATCATCGCGAAGCGCGAACTGGTCGGGTATTTCCGATCGCCGCTCGCCTACATTTTCGTCGTGATCTTCGTGGCGCTGACCGGCGCCTTCGCCTTCTACATCGGCAACTTCCTGGAGCGGGGCCAAGCCGACCTGATCCCGTTCTTCCAGTATCACACCTGGCTCTACCTGCTGCTGGTGCCCGCGATCGCCATGCGGCTGTGGGCGGAAGAGCGCAAGACCGGCACCATCGAGCTGCTGATGACGCTGCCGATCACAGCCTGGGAGGCGATCCTCGGTAAGTTCTTCGCCGCCTGGGCCTTCATCGGCGTCGCACTCATCGCCACCATCCCGATGTGGTTCACGGTCAACTACTTGGGCAGGGCCGATAACGGCGTCATTCTCGCGAGCTACATCGGTAGCTTCCTGATGGCCGGCGCGTTCCTGGCAATCGGCTCGTGCATCTCGGCGCTGACCAAGAACCAGGTCATCGCCTTCATCGTCTCGGCGACCTTGTGCTTCCTGCTGGTCATGTCCGGCGGCGAGATGGTGCTGAATTTCTTCCGCGTCTGGGCCCCGGACGTCCTCATCCAGGCGGTCCAGTCGCTGAGCTTCCTCAATCACTTCGATCAGATCGCGAAGGGCGTACTTTCGCTTCCTTCGGTTCTGTTTTTTCTCTCCATCATCGTCTTCTTCCTGTTCGCCAACATGATCGTTGTCGAGCAGAAGAAGGCCGCCTGACGAGGGCTCCATGGCCGACCAGACGTCGACGAAGGACAAGCTCGCCCGCTACGGTCAGCGGGCGCAGGGCTGGCTGTTGCTCGGGCCCGGCGAGATGATCAACAAGGCGGCGGGCCTCGACCGGCGCACGCTCGCCTGGGGCGCGATCGGCCTCGGCGCCGTGCTGCTGCTCTGCTTCAATCTGCTCACCTCGATGCTGTTTCGCAACGTCAAGGCCGATCTGACGCAGGAGCGGCTGTTCACCATCTCGAGCGGCACCAAGTCGGTGCTCCGCTCGATCGACGAGCCGATCTCCGTGCGCGTCTACTACACGAAGAAACTCGGCGAGGTGGCGCCGGTGTTCGGCAAGTACTTCGAGCGCGTCAAGGCGCTGCTCGAGCAGTACCGCGACATCTCGGGCGGCAAGCTGCAGGTGACCTTCATCGATCCCGATGCCTCCCCCGACGCCGAGGACCGCGCCA
>JANOJW010000513.1:0-2045 GCA_031418955.1 Hyphomicrobiales bacterium
CTTGCGAGCGAGATCGCGCCGGCCGGCAGATGCCGCATGGCGGTGCGTGGATTCGCCGCGTCGAACTTGCGGTCCACGATCCGGTTGAACGCCATCGCGCAGGTCCGCGCGCAGACCATCGCGACGACGATGAGCAGGAACGTCTTCAGGCCCGGCCAGCCGCGGTTCTCCCGCGCCGCGATGACCATCGAGGCCAGCGCGAAGGGCAGCGCGAACACCGTGTGCGAGATCTTCACGAACTCGCCCCATTTGCGGAGAGTGGCAAACACGCGCGCTTTATCGGGCCGCATGCCGCACGGCGTCAACGCGCATCGGAGCGCCGAACCTTTGTTCGGCGTGGACCTTGGTGGATTACGATTCGTGCCGAACGGAGGTTCGGCGCTCCGGGGCAGGGGCTCGGCCATGCTAATACGTGTGTTGCCGTCGCGGCCTGATGGGTGTTTCTTTGCAGACGCTGCCAGTGAATCTCAGTCTGCCATGAACACCAAAGACCTTATCCACCTCGGCGTGCCAGCGGGCGAACCGATGCGCCGCGCGCAGGATTTCATCGCCCGTTACGTGCTGGGCGGACACGACCGCTCGCGCATCTCCGTGGAACTCCAGGCGGTCGTCGCCAATCCGGCGGAGTTCTTGGGCGACGAACTGCGCGGCGCGTTCGCACAGGCATTGCTCAAGGCGCCGCCTCGTCCGCTCGCCACGCCGGCGCCGTGGCGGCAGTGGGGCACCGACCTCGATGCCGAAGCGCTCGTGCAGATGGAGCGCGCGTGCCAGTTGCATGTGTCGGTCGCGGGCGCGTTGATGCCCGACGCGCACGTCGGCTACGGACTTCCCATTGGCGGCGTGCTCGCCACGGACAACGCGGTGATCCCTTACGCGGTCGGCGTGGACATCGCCTGCCGCATGAAGATGACGGTGCTCGACCTCCGGCTGGACGACCTTCGCTCGCGACAGGACCGGCTCACGCGTGCCATCGAAGCGGAGACGCGCTTCGGCGTCGGCTCGAATTTCAAGGACCGCCGCGCACATAACGTGATGGACGAGGACTGGAACGTCAGCCCCATCACGAAGTCGAGCAAGGACAAGGCCTGGGCTCAACTTGGCACGAGCGGCAGCGGGAATCATTTCGTCGAGTTCGGCACGTTTACAGTGACGAACCGCGAGGCTGGCCTTGCCCCGGGCGAATACGTCGCTCTCCTCAGCCACAGCGGGAGCCGCGGCACAGGTGCAGCCGTGTGCGATTACTACAGCAAGCTGGCGATGGACCAGCACCGTGATCTGCCGAAGGAGTTTCTTCGCCTCGCCTGGCTCGCACTCGACTCGGAAACCGGCTGCGAATACTGGGCCGCGATGGAGTTGATGGGCCGCTACGCCGCCGCGAATCACGCCTGTATTCACCGCCACGTCGCGGAGCATCTCGGCGCGGAGGTGTTGCTCGACATCGAGAACCACCACAACTTCGCGTGGAAGGAGCGTCACGTCATCGACGGCGCGGAGCGCGATCTCGTCGTGCATCGCAAAGGCGCGACGCCGGCGGGTGCGGGCGTGCTCGGCATCATTCCCGGATCGATGGCGTCCCCCGGATTCGTCGTGCGTGGCAAGGGCGGCGCCGGCTCGCTCAACTCCGCGTCGCACGGCGCAGGCCGCGTGATGAGCCGTTCGCAGGCGACCAAGTCGCTCGACTGGAAGGCCGCGAACCGTGTGCTCAAGGAGAACCACGTCACGCTCATCAGCGCCGGAATCGACGAGGTGCCGATGGTCTATAAGGACATCCACGAAGTCATGGCCGCGCAGTCCGACCTCGTCGAAGCGCTCGGTCGTTTCGACCCTCGGCTGGTGAAGATGGCCCCGCACGGCGAGCGGCCGGAAGATTGATGGAAGCCGTCAGCCGTTGAGCACCTGTCGGAGAATCGCGACGGCTTGTGCGTTCGTCGCGGCGTCTTTCACGGAGAGACGCAGCGCGTGGCGGCCGAGTTGTGAACCCATCGCCGCGGCGTCGCGCATGAAGAGGTCGCGCTCGCGGCAGCGGCGGACGACTTCGGCGGCGG
>JANOJW010000514.1:0-1682 GCA_031418955.1 Hyphomicrobiales bacterium
GTCGACGGGAAATTTGTCTTGCCTTAACGTCATGTGGTGGTTGGGTCACAGGCCTCGAATTGGCCGCGTTGCATGGGGAACCGAAATGGACAGCACCAAGCTGGCGAACGTGGCCACGCCGGATGCGAGTGGGCATCTGAAGGCGCAACAAGAAGCCCCCCTGGAGTTCGGCTGGTATTTGCCGACCAACGGCGACACCACCACCTACGCCAACCCGCTCGAGGTGCCGCAATCCTTCGAGATGTTCGAGCGGGTGACGCTCGCCGCCGAGAACGCTGGCTTCACCTACATGCTGACCCCGGTGCAGACCGTGTGCTGGGAAGCCATGATCTCCGCAGCGATGATGGCAGCGCGTTCAAAGCGCATCAAGCCACTGGTCGCCGCGCGCCCCGGCTACATCAATCCCGTGCTGATGGCGCGCATGCTGGCCACCTTCGACAACCTCACCGGCGGTCGCCTCGCAATCAATCTCATCGCCGGCCAGAGCGAGAAGGAGGTGCGCTCGGAAGGCATCTGGACCGCCAAAGACGACCGCTACGCCATGATGGACGAGGAAGTCACCATCATGAAGGCGCTGTGGACCGCCAAGCGCCCTCTCGACTTCGAGGGGCGATTCTACAAGCTCGAGGCCTCGCAGGTCCGCCCGCGTATGGTGCAGCAGCCCTACCCGAAGTTCTATCTCGGCGGCGGCTCGGACGCGGCGCTCGCGATGTCGGCGAAGCACTCCGACGTGCATCTCTTCTGGGGCGATCACCTCGAGCGCATCGGCGAGCAAATGCACAAGATCCGCGGCCTCGCCGACGAGCACGGTCGCGCCGACACGATCGGCTTCGGCATGCGCCTTCTCATCATTTGTCGCGAGCGCGAGGCCGACGCGTGGGACGCCGCCGACCGGATGATCGCTGGCGTCAGCGACAGCCTCAAATCCATGGTCGCCAATCACTTCGGCACCTCGGTCGCCTACCAGCGCATGCAGCAGATCCACCGCGACGGCACCGAGCCGCTAGGCGACCGCGATCACATGCTGATGCCGAACCTGTGGGCTGGCCTCATCCCGATCCGGCCCGGCGCGGGCGTCGCCATCGTCGGCAATCCCGAGCAGTGCGCTGCCGTCTTCCAGAAGTATATCGACATCGGCATCCACTCGTTCTGCCTCTCCGGCTGGCTGCACGACGAGGAGGCCGAGCGCTTCGGCCGCCTCATTCTGCCGCTGCTCCGGCGCAACAATCCCGGCCGCGCATTCGCATGACGCTGGACCAGACCGCAGGGCGACTTGCCATGGGTCCGCGGCCGTTCGGCATCGCCACCGCCTTGCTCGCGATGCTGTCGGTAGTTCCGGCTCACGCCTCGTCGTGCGGCGCGGCTTGGGAGCTCGCCACGCTCAATCATATCGCCACCAGCGAGATGCAGGAGCGGCTCGGCGACGCGCGCTGGCGTGAGTTGATGACTGTCGCCTACCAGGATCAGTGGCGCACGCAGCTGCTCGCGACGCAGATCCTGATCGAGGCGACGCCAACGCGCATCGTCGACATCCGCAACGCCAATCCGAACGCACCGTTCCGCCGGGTGATCGTCGGATTCGCTGAGTTCTTCGCAAATCCGCAGGGCCTCATCGCGTTCACCGCCAGCAATCATGAGCCTCAGACATCTCAGAACACCATTATCTGCTTTAGTGCTGATGC
>JANOJW010000515.1:0-1774 GCA_031418955.1 Hyphomicrobiales bacterium
CACCGCCACCGCCATTGCCATGAAATTCAGGTAGCAAAGGGCGAGCGCCACCTGTGCGACCGCCAGCAGCAGGCCACCGATGACGGAGGTCCGCGCGGGCCGATTGCTGCGCTCCGACCAGAGGAGCATCGGCACGGTCAACAACAGTGACGAGACAAATACGGCCAGGTAGAACTGCCAGTGATCCGCCGCGGCCATGCCGTGCGCGTCACGGAGCGCATGGGGAACGGCGATGAATGTCGCGGTCAGCGACAGATGCAGCACGAAGATGCCGGAGTAATGCGGCAGCAGGCGCCGTGTCAGGACCCTCCGCCAGGGCTTGCGACCCTGGCCGATTTCGCGCGCCGCTTCCTTCGGAACCGCGAACAAGATGAGCGCGAGCGCCACGAGTCCGAGGCCGCCGATCAAGGCGAAGATCCCGCCGACACCGATCGCGCCAGCCAGTAGCGGTCCAGCCACCAGCGACACGACAAAGGAAATGCCGATGCTGATGCCGATGAAGGCCATTGCGCGGGTGCGCGAGGCCGCGCGCGTGCGATCGGCGAGGAGCGCCATCACCGGGCCCGATACCGCGCCAAGGCCCTGCACGGTGCGCGCGATCACGAGCGCCCAGGCGGTTGCTGCGAAATATCCGAGCGCCGAGCCGCCGATGTGCAGCAGGAGGCCCGCCACGATCAAGGGGCGCCGGCCCAGGCGGTCGGACCAGATGCCGAACGGGATCTGCATCAGGGCCTGGGTCAGGCCATAGGCCCCGACCGCAAGCCCTGCCAATAGCGGTGTACCCCCAGGTAGAGAGCCCGCGTGCAGGGCGAGAACCGGCAGCAGCAGGAAGAGCCCGAGCATCCTGACCGCGTAGATGACGGCCAGTGTTGCGACGGCCTGGCGTTCAGGAGGTGAGAGCGCCGCGGCAGTCTTGACGACCACTGGAAATCCCTTTGCGGCGCATGGAACGGGCCGGTTATTCTATCAGGCTCGCCGCGCGCCACTCGCGCGGCGCTTATGGCTGCAATGACGACCACCATCCAGATCCGCGGCGCGCGCACGCACAACCTGCGCGGCATCGACCTCGACCTGCCGCGCGACCGGCTGATCGTATTCACCGGCCTTTCGGGCTCCGGCAAGTCGTCGCTCGCCTTCGACACGATCTACGCCGAGGGCCAGCGCCGCTACGTCGAGTCGCTATCGGCCTACGCACGCCAGTTCCTCTCCATGATGGAGAAGCCCGACGTCGACTCGATCGAGGGGCTGTCGCCGGCGATCTCCATCGAGCAGAAGACGGCGGGGCACAACCCGCGGTCGACGGTCGGAACGGTCACCGAGATCTACGATTACCTGCGGCTGCTCTTCGCCCGCGCCGGCACGCCCCACTGTCACTCGTGCGGCCGGCTCGTGCAGCACCAGAGCCCAGTCCAGATCGCCGACACCGTGCTGGCGTGGCCGGATGGCAGTCGCATCCAGATCCTCGCCCCACTCGTTCGCGGCCGGAAGGGCGAGTTCCGCGAGCTGTTCGAATCGGCGCGCAAGCAGGGATTCGTACGCGCGATCGTCGATGGGAAGACGATCGAGCTCGCCGATCCGCCGAAGCTCAACAAGCGACAGAACCACAACGTCTCGGTCATCGTCGATCGCACGGTCGTGCGCACCGAGGATCGCGGGCGGATCACGGACTCGCTCGAGACTGCGCTCAAGCTCGCGGACGGCGTCGTCGAAGTCGTGCGCTACGGCGAGACGGAAACGGCCCAGCTCTTCTCGGAACGCTACGGCTGCCCAGACT
>JANOJW010000516.1:0-7755 GCA_031418955.1 Hyphomicrobiales bacterium
CAAGCGCCCGCGCCCTTGGTCGCGACGCAGGCGTCGTAGGCGACTTTGGCGTCGACGACGATGCGATCCAGCGTGTCGCCGAGATAGGAAATAGCGAAGGTGCCTGGAATAATGCCGAGAAACGTGCCCAGCACGAAGGTCTTCAACGGCACACCCAGCAGAGCCGGCGCGATGTTGATGATGAAGAACGGGAACGGCACGAGGCGCAGGAACAGCATGTAGGCGATGCCCTCCTTCTGGAAGCCGTCGCGAAAGCGGTCGAGCCAGGGGCCGGCCCGTTCAGCGAGTGCGGCGCCAAGCGAAGACTTGGCGATGAGAAAGATGATGACGGCGCCGATGGTGGCGGCGACGATGGTGGCCGGCGCGCCGACCCACACGCCAAACAGCAGCCCGCCGGTGATGGTCAGCACACCCGCGCCGGGCAGCGACAGCGCCACAACAGCCACATAGACCGCCATGAAGGCGAGGAGGGCCAGCGCCAGATTGGATTTCACGAAGCCGTCGAGCTGACCGCGCTGCAGCGCCAGATTTTCGAAGGTCAACTCGCGGTGCCAGCCCATGCCGAAAACGAGGGCGGTGACGGCACCGATGGCCACCAGCGGCAGCCAGCGCTTGAGCGGGCTCGGCCTGGGGGCAGTGATGCCTCCGGCGGCAGGGTCGGGGGTCGCGGCGCTGTCGTGGGGCATGGAGATCTCGAGTGGGGTCTGGCAGTCCGGTGTTCGCGCCGGGGCTCACTTGGCGTCGTTGAGGCGCCAGTCGTACTCGTAGGACAAGCCGCCAGGAGAAGATTTCTCCAGCGCCTGCTTCAGCTCCGGCTCCGCGTACTGCTGGAGATGCGACACGACCCCTTTGGCATTGCCGCCGAAGTCTGCTTGGAACCAATTGTAGATGCTGGACGTCTGGATGCGGCCGTCGGCACTGCGCGCGCCGCGGGACGAGTTGATGAAGGCGCGCGCCGCCGCGTCGAGTTGCTGCTCGAGACGCTCGCCGACGAAGGCTTCCGGCATCAGGTTCGGGCAGCCGAGCGCGGCGCAGTTGACGGCGTAATGCACCCGCGGATCCTTGAACACGCGCCGCATGATGCCATGCTCGATGTCGTCGAGGCTGAGGTCTTGGCCGGACACCTTGACGACCTTGGCGGCCCAGGGTCCGCCCTTGACGGACGCGATCAGCCCACCGCCGAGGCTGATGTCCTTGATCGAGGCGACCGGATATTTCTGCAGCACGATTTCGATCGTCTTGGCGTTGTACAGGTTGGCCCAGAAGGCGAACTGCTCGCTCCGGTCGAGCGTGGCGACGGTCACGCCCTCCAGCTGTGCGATGTAGCCCTTGAGCTGGTCGTGCGCCTCGGCCTTGAAGCGGGCGTAGGCGACCCGGTTGATGCCGTCCGCGCCGACCTGCACGTAGGTCTTGAGCAGGCGGTCCCACTGCGCGTGATCGACTTTCGCGGCGCTTCCCGCAGCAATTTGGGCGAAAGCCTTATGGACGGGCTCGGCCAGCGCCGCCCCTGCCCACATCGTGGTGGATGCCACGCCCAATGCGACGAGCAGGCTGATCGACCTCTTCATGGCTGTCTCTTACGGGTTGGGACGGACAGGTAGGGACGGATGTCGGGCTTTGCCGATCTTGAGGTTACCATACCTCGATCGCCGCGGAACTCGAAGACCGTCTCAAGGACACGTGATCCCGCGCCAACGGGATTGATCCGAGGTGATCGCGCCGTGATGGCTCGCATTCGGACGCGCGGAAATCGATTGTGGAAACCTTTGCCACGCTCAAGCCTTGACGGCGCCGCACTGGCAGGTGATCAGGTGCCATAGGATTGTGAATCGTAGGGGAGAGTTCGTGTTCCTCGATCGACTGCCCGGAAACGAATTTTATAAATATATTTCAATGCGATAACAAAGAATCGACGTAAGGGGTGTAGTGTGAGCAGCGTTATCCTTCCGATCGCGGATCTTCCGCCTTCGAAATCAAATGGGCTTGGCCGCCGGGCCCTGCTCGGCCTCGCGCTCGTCACGACCCTGACGACAGCCGGGGTGTGGCTGATGCATGCTGGCATCGACCCAGTGGAAGAACTCGACCTCGCGCATCTGCCGCCCGTGCGCCATGAGCTGGTCGTGGATCTCAAGAGCTGGCGGCATGTCAGAGCCGCAGAGCCCGGCCTCGTCGTGGCGCCGACGGACGATCTCGTCGTCGTCGATCCCCGGGCCGTCACAGGGCAGCAGACGACGGGGGGGGCCATCGCTGCGCTCAAGGTCCGCGAAGGCGGCAGCCGTCGACTGGTGATTGCGGCACTGTCGATCTCGACGTCCAATCCGTCGGAGCTGTACGGCAGCGAGGACGGGGCCGTCGAGCGGCTGATGACCATGGGCTTTGATGGCGTGCTGATGACGCTCGCCGATGGCGGCCGTGCTGTGCACGAGCCTCCGGAAGTGGAAGCGCGCCGGATCGAATTGATCGGCGCAATCTCGGCCCGCGTGAAAGTGCGTAACCCCGATGCACTGGTCGGGCTCGAAGGCGCGGCGCGGCTGATCGAGAGCCGTCGCGTGCGAGCCGCCGTCGATTTCGTTGCCGTCGAGCATCTGCTCTATGAGCCGGCCGGCCGGCCGCGTCTCGCGCAAGACGTCGCGGCGCACGTGAAGGTGCTGCGCAAGGCGCAGCTGGACGGCCTTCTGGTGCTGGTCTCCGAGCGGCTCGGGTCTGCCGACGCGAAGACCGCGGCCCGTCGCACGCTCGAAAGCTACGGCTTCATCGCCGAGGCCAAGCTGCGCGACGGAGTCGCCCACTCGAAGGCCGATTGAAGCGCGACCCGCCATCCGGCACGATGCATCTTCGGGGCCGTGTGGCGCTCGGAGCGGATGGAACGGGGGAAACGCGATGCCGTGGGCCAATTCCAGTGCCGGATACGGCGCGCTGACCAAATTCTTCCATTGGTCCATGGCGGCGATGATCGTGTTCCAGCTGGCGAGCGCAACCATCATGGTGCGCCTCGCGGCAGATGGAACGATGCTGGGCGCGGGGCAAGCGGCCTTCTACAACTGGCACAAGTCGATCGGGCTCGTGGCGTTGCTGTTCGCGGTTGGCCGCGTGCTGGCGCGGCGCTCGGGCGCGTTGCCTGACTGGGCGCCGACACTTTCGCCGACCGAACGTGGCTTCGTGCATCGCGCCGAGCAGGCGCTCTATGCGGCGATGTTCGTGATGCCGGTGAGCGGCTTTCTCTACGTCATGGCCGGCGGCTTCGGCGTCAACCTGTTCGGCGTCCACGAATTGCCCAACCTTGTCGGCCGTCACGCCTGGCTCGCAGCAACGGCGAAGTGGGTGCACATCGGCGCTGGCTGGGTGCTGTGCCTGGCGCTCGTCGGCCACATCGGCCTGGTGGCGCGCCACACGCTGATCCTGCGCGACGGACTGGTGTGGCGCATGCTGTGGCGGCGTGGGTCGTAGTTGAGCGAGAGCGCATGCGACGTGATGTGATGCGGACGGATCTCGACTGGTATCCGGTCTCGATCCTTCACCGTCAGGCTTCCAGTTTGGGGTTCGCGGAACGCGCGCTGGGACAGCCGCGGATGTGCGCAGGCAGGCGTCATGGAGAGACTGCTGAAGCCTCGGCTGGCCAGCCTCTGCTCGTACCGCGCGTCATCACGTGTCGCAGGTGGGGCTTCGGCCGCCTCATGCGCTGGCCTTGGTCAGGCTGCCGAGAGTGTCGGAGTCGAGCTTCAGCGTCGTCGATTTCAGAATGTCGGATAACTGCGCCGTCGTCGTGGCGCTGGCGATCGGCGCGGCGATTGCCGGCTGCGCCAGGATCCAGGCGAGCGCCACCTGCGCCTGCGTTGCGTTGTGCGTCTTCGCCGCCGCGTCGAGGGCGTCGAGGATCGCAAAGCCGCGCGGGTTCAGATACTTCTTCACGCCGCCCGCCCGCGCCTTTCCCGTGAGGTCGGCTTCCGACCGATACTTGCCGGTGAGGAAGCCGCTCGCCAGCGAGTAGTAGGGGATCACCGTCACGCCCTCCGCTACGCACAGATTTTGTACCGGCCCCTCGAACTCCGCCCGCTCGCACAGGGAGAAATTCGGCTGCAGCGTCTCGTAGCGGGGAATGCCGGCCTTGGCGCTCGCGGCGAGCGATGCCTGCAAGCGCTCGGCCGAGTAGTTCGAGGCGCCGACCGCGCGCACCTTGCCGGCTTTCACCAGCGCCGCGTGCGCCTCCATCGTTTCTTCTACCGGAGTCGTCGGGTCGTCGCGGTGCGACTGATAGAGGTCGATGGTGTCGGTCTGGAGCCGCTTCAGCGAGTCCTCGACCGCGCGCACGATGTAGGCCTTCTTCAGACCCTTCTTGTCGGGGCCCATCTCGTTGCCGCACTTGGTCGCGAGGATCACCCGGCCGCGCTTGCCGCTTGTCTTGAACCAATTGCCGATGATGGTCTCGCTCTCGCCGCCCGTGTTGCCGGGCTTCCAGCGCGAGTAGACGTCGGCAGTGTCGACGCAATCAAAGCCCGCATCGACGAAGGCGTCGAGCAGCTTGAAGGAGCCCGGCTCGTCGACCGTCCAGCCGAACACGTTGCCGCCGAACACGAGGGGCGCGATCGAGATGCCGCTGCGGCCGAGGTTGCGTCGTTGCATGGGGGGCTCCTGGAAGGTGTCGGGCTCAAGACTTTGGCTCGGCCACGAACACGGGGATCGTGCGCGCGGTCTTCTTTTGATAGTCGGTGTAGGGCGGGAAGGCTGCAACTGCTGCCGCCCACAGCCGCGCCCGTTCGGCGTCCCCCGTCACCTCGCGTACACGCATCGGCGTCACGACCGACAGATCGCGCAGCTCCACGTCCGGATGCTGGCGCAGATTGTGCACCCACTCTGGATCCTTCGGTGCACCGCCCTGCGAGGCGATCAACACATAGGCGTTGCCTACCTTCACGCGCATCAGCGGCGTCTTGCGCACCGCGCCTGTCTTGTTGCCGGTATGCGTGACGATGATGACGGGAAGCCCGGTGTCGCGCAGCGTCGTGCCTTTGGCGCCGTTGCTCGACTCGTAGAGCTCGACCTGCTCGCGAACCCAGTCGCGAGGGCTCGGGATGTAGGTGGACATGGGCGCATCTCCGTTTCGCTCTGCTTGCCGGTCATTGTAGGTCGGGTAGAAGGCCGTCTGCACTTCGGCCGAGACCCGACGTCGTACCCACAGAACTTGCGGTCGTCGGGTCTCGCAAGCGCAGGGCTCTACCCGACCTTGTCTGTTGAAGGGTCTCGGCTCGCCAAACGCAGCACGGCCTTCGACCCTACCTACGACCTGCCTACTTCTGCTTCACCGCGCCGGACTCGAGCAGTGCCTCGACGCGGGGTTTGTCAAAACCCCAGTCACGCAGCACCTCGGCGCTGTGCTCGCCCGCATAGGCAGGAGGGCGCGACACCTTGCTCGGCGTGCGCGAGAACTTCGGCGCGGGCCCCGGCTGCGGCACCCCATCGACGGTGACGAAGCTGCCGCGCGCCACGTTCTGCTTGTGCCCCATCGCCTCGCCCATCGACAGCACGGGCGCAAAGCAGATCTCCTTCATCTCCATGATCTCGGTCCATTCCGCGCGGGTCTTCGTCTTGAAGATCCCGGCCAACCGCTCGCGCATGGCGGGCCAGTGCACACGGTCGGTCTGGGCGGGAAGCGGCTCCTTGTCGAGGCCGACGGTCGCCAGCATCTCGGCATAGAACTGCGGCTCGTTGGAACCGATCGAGATGTGCTTGCCGTCCTTCGTCTCGTAGACGTTGTAATGGTGACAGGCGCCGTCGAGCCGGTTCGCCTCGCGCTCGTCCGTCCAGGCGCCCGCAGCGAGTGCGCCATAGGCTGGCGTCATCAGGGACGCCGCGCCCTCGACCATCGACGTGTCGACGACCTGCCCTGTCCCTGAGCGCTTCGCCTCGATATAGGCCGCGAGCACGCCGACCACCATGTAGAGCGCGCCGCCGCCGTAATCGCCGATGAGATTGAGCGGCGGCACGGGGCCACCGGCCCTGGTGCCGATCGCATGGAGCGCGCCGGTCAGCGCGATGTAATTGATGTCATGGCCTGGTGTCTTGGCAATGGGCCCGTCCTGGCCCCAACCGGTCATGCGGCCGTAGACGAGCCGCGGGTTGCGTTTCAAAACGACTTGCGGCCCCAGGCCGAGCCGCTCCATGACGCCCGGTCGGAAGCCCTCGATCAGGATGTCGGCCTTTTCGCAGAGCGCGAGCGCCGTCTCGACGCCGTCCTTGTGCTTCAGGTCGAGCGCGATGTTGCGGCGGCCCCTGAGCGTGGTGCCGTAAGCAGGCTTCACAGGGTCTTTGCCGACGGTACCTGCGCGGTCGACGCGGATCACCTCCGCGCCCATGTCGGCCAACAGCATGCAGGCGAAGGGACCAGGCCCGATGCCGGCGAATTCCACGATCCTGACGCCGTCGAGGGCTCCCATGTCATCGTCTCCAGTTGCGTGAGCTTTCGCCAGCACACTGCATCCCGCAGCTGTTGTCGAGCAACTTGCGTATCGGCCCCACGCCCGTCGATCGACACGGGTGTCAGAACCGGTCGCGATGACCCCAAGCTGGTGCCGGATTTTCGCTCGACCCCGCGTGTGCGCTGTGGAGAACCACCTCTCCGGCAGCCGATCGACGCGCTCGTCGAGGCACGCGGGCGTCTCACCCCCGCGCGTCGACTACGGCGACCATCACCTTCACGATCGGCTTCTTGCCCCACACGTTGTCGACTGCCGAGCGCACCGCCCGTCGCACGGCTTCGCGAACGGTGTCGGCGTCGCGGCGGCGGCCAGGCGGAATGCTGCGCAGCGTGCCGTCCACGGCGTCGAAGACGATGTCGTCGATGGTGCCGCTCGGGCACTGCTCGGGGATGCCGTCGAAAGCGATCTCGGGCTCGAGCAGCAACTCTCCGCGTTTGGATAGCACGAGCGAGATGGCGATCAGCCCGACGATTGCAAGCTTGCGCCGCTCGCGCACTGAGCCTTCATCCTCGGGCAGGATCAGCCGGCCATCGCGAAACAGCCGACCGACCGGGGCTTCATCGACGATGCGGGCACGCTCGCCGCTGAGCAGAACGACCTCGCCGTTGACGGGCGTGAGCACCTGGCCGACGCCGCATGCGCGTGCGATGCGGGCGTGCTCCTTCAAGTGCCGAACCTCGCCGTGCATCGGGATCGCCACCTGCGGGCGCACCCACGCATACATCTGGCGCAGTTCGTCCCGCCGCGGATGCCCGGTGACGTGCACCAGCGCCTCGTTGTCGGTGACGATCTCGACGCCCTGGCGCGCGAGACCGTTCTGGATTTCGCCGACGCCCTTCTCGTTGCCCGGGATCGTGCGGGAGGAGAAAATCACCGTGTCGCCGGGTCGCAGCTTGAAGTCGGACGCCTCACCCGATGCGATGCGCGCCAGCATCGCGCGCGGCTCACCCTGGCTGCCGGTCACGAGCGCCACGATCTCCTTGCCGGGCAACGTCGTGAACGCATTCTGGTCGGAGTAGCGGAAATCCGCCGGCAGGTAGCCGGTCTCCATGGCCACCTGGATCACGCGTTGCAGCGCGCGTCCCGCCACCACCAGACGCCGCCCGGCCGCATGCGCGCCCTGTGCCACCGCCATGATGCGCGCGACGTTCGACGAGAAGCAGGTGACCAGTACGCGCTGCGGTGCATTCTTGATCAGCTTGCCGATCGAAGCCGCGACGTCGCTTTCCGACGGGGAACGGCCCTCGCGGAAGGCATTGGTCGAGTCGCACACGAGTGCCAG
>JANOJW010000517.1:0-11231 GCA_031418955.1 Hyphomicrobiales bacterium
GACCAAAATCACCTACGCCGCCGACTGGTCCGAATACTTCGGCCACCAGCCCTCCGACGGCAGCGGCGACGTGCACTTCCATCTCGACCCGCTCTGGGCTTCGTCATCGATCGACGCCATCGCTATCGACTGCTACTGGCCGCTTGCCGACTGGCGCGATGGCGACGGCCACCTCGACCGCCAGACCGGCGCCCGCTCGATCTACGATCTCACCTACCTCAAATCGAACATCGCGGGCGGTGAGGGCTTCGACTGGTACTACGCGAGCCAAGCGCACCGCGACGCACAGACCCGCACGCCCATCACCGACGGCGCCGGCAAGCCGTGGATCTTCCGTACCAAGGACTTGAAATCCTGGTGGCTCAACCCGCACTACAATCGCCCGGGCGGCGTCGAAAGCGCGACGCCGACGCCATGGGTTCCGCAATCCAAACCCGTCTGGTTCACCGAGTTGGGCTGCCCAGCGATCGACAAGGGCGCCAACCAGCCCAACGTCTTCGTCGATCCCAAGAGCGCCGAGAGCTTCGTGCCGTACTACTCCCGCGGCACCCGCGACGACCTCATGCAGCGCCGCTACCTGCAGGCGTTCCATGAGGCCTTCGATCCCGCGCACGCGGGCTATGTCGCAGGCTCCAACCCGACCTCGACCATCTACGGCGCGCCGATGCTCGATCTCGCGCACGTGTACGTCTACTGCTGGGACGCGCGCCCGTTCCCGGCTTTCCCGACCGATACGATCACCTGGGGTGACGGCGCCAACTGGCGGCTCGGCCATTGGATCAACGGCCGCATCGCCGGCCAACCCCTCGCTGCGATCGTCTCGGCGATCCTCGGCGACTACAACTTTTCTGACCACGAGACGCGGGATCTCTTCGGCAACGTGTCCGGCTACGTGCTCGACCGATCCATGTCGGCGCGCGAAGCCATCCAGCCGCTCGAACTCGCCTACTTCTTCGACGCGCGCGAAAGCGGCGGCGCCATCCGCTTCCGCCACCGCGGCGCCGATGCGAGCGTCACCACGCTCACGCCCGACGATCTCGTCGAGACGCGGCCCGGCGCCGATCTCCTCAAGCTCGTCCGCGCACAGGAGACCGAGCTTCCCGCCGTCGCCCGCATCACCTACGCCGCAACCGAATCCGACTATCGCCAGGCCGTCGCCCACTCGCGCCGTCTCGTCGGAGCCAGCGCCCGCGTCTCCGACGCCGAGCTGGCGATCGTCATGGACGCCGAGCAGGCGTCGCGCACCGCCGACACGTGGCTGCATGAGACCTGGGCTGCGCGTGAGCGCGCCTCCTTCGCGCTGCCGCCGAGCCAGCTCGCGCTCGAGCCCGGCGATATCGTCACCCTCGCGCACGCCGGCCAGTCGCGCACGCTGCGCATCACCGAGGTCGGCGATCACGGCGCCCGCGACATCGCCGCCCGCTCCATCGACCCGGCGATCTACGCGGGCGGCATCGGCGCCAAGCGTCCCGACGGCACCGGTGTCGATGTCCTCACTGGCACCGCGCTCGGCCTGTTTCTCGATCTGCCGCTGTTGACTGGCGCCGAGGACCCAGCCGCCGGCTACGTCGCCGCCGCCAAGCTGCCGTGGCCCGGCGGCATCGCCTTCCATCGCTCGCCGGAAACCACAGGCTTCACGCTCGCCGCGATCACCCCGCAGCCAGCCACCGTCGGCGTCACGCTCGATCCATTGCAGCCCGGCCCCGAGGGCCGCCTCGACAAGGCCTCGCGCGTGCGCGTGCTGATCGAGCAGGGCACACTCGCCTCAGTCACGCATCAGCGCCTGCTTGCTGGCGGCAACGCGGCGGCCGTGCAAGCGCCGGACGGCTCCTGGGAGGTGCTTCAGTTCGAGTCGGCGACGCTGGTCGCGCCAGCCACCTATGAGCTGACCCTGCTGCTGCGTGGCCAGACCGGCACCGAGCGTGCGATGACGGCGACGGTTCCCTCCGGCGCTCGCTTCGTGCTGCTCGACCGTGCCGTGCGGCCGGTGTCGCTCTCGCGCGACGACATCGGCCTCGCGCTCGCGTGGCGCTATGGCCCTTCGAGTCGCGCCATCGGCGACGCCACCTACGCGAGTGCCACGCACGCCTTCGTCGGCGCGGGGCTCAGACCGCTGAGCCCGGTTCACGTCCGTGGCATGCGCAGCGGCGGCACTCTCGCCATCACCTGGATCCGTCGCACGCGCGTCGGCGGCGACGCCTGGACGACGACCGAGATCCCGCTTGCCGAGGAAACCGAGCGCTACGAGATCGACATCCTCGACGGCAGCACAGTGAAGCGCACGATTCCCGCGATCACACCGGCGGCCACCTACTCGGCGGCCGACCAGATCGCTGATTTCGGCGCCGTGCAGTCCGCGATCACCGTGCGCATCGCCCAACTCGCCGCCGGCTACGGCCGCGGCACCCCCCGCACCGCTGTTCTGTAGCGATCCCCCCTCTCCCCGTGCCTTTCCCTTGCACGGGGAGAGGGGGGGTGAGGGGCGGCAACAAACACGTGAGGGGCGGCCACACGCACAACCGCCAACCACGTAACGACCTACTACCTACTTCCACCTCCGGTTCCCGATTGCCCATGCCCACCCCCACCCCAACCTGGCGCGCCCGCCCCGGGTCCGAGCGCGGCCAGCGCGACGCGCCCCGCGGCGCCACAAACGCCCGCATCGCCAGCTACTTTCGCGACGTCGGCCACGCTCAAATCGCCGACGATGACACCGCCTGGTGCGCGGCGTTTCTCGGCGCCCAACTCGAACGTGCCGGCATTCGCTCGACGCGCTCGCTGCGCGCCCGCTCCTATGTCGGCTGGGGCGTCGAGGCCCAGACGCCCGAGCCCGGCACCATCGCCGTGTTCGCCCGCGGCTCTGATCCAGCACTCGGCCACGTCGGCTTCGTCGTCGCCGCAACACCCACCAGGATCATCCTGCTCGGCGGCAACCAGTCGAACGCCGTCACCGTCGAGGCCTTCGATCGCCGGCGGCTCCTCGCGCTGCGCCTGCCGCACGCCATTCCAACGGCGTCATCACCGGTCGCGCCAACCACGCCACCACCATCAAGCCCGCGCGCAGACATTTTCGACGCCGCACTTGCGCACATCCTGCGCCAGGAAGGCGGCTGGTCCGACGATCCCTTCGATCCGGGCGGCGCTACCAACAAGGGCATCACCATTGGCGTCTACGCCCGCGAGAAGCACGTCGAGGTCACCGCCGACACCATCGACGCCCTGAAAGCCGAGCTGCGCCGCATCCCCGAAGCTCTCGTCCGCCGCATCTATCTCGAGCGTTACTGGAAACCCGCCCGGTGCCCCGAGCTACCCGCGCCGCTCGCGCTGTTCCACGTCGACACCGCCGTCAACATGGGCGTCGGTACCGCTGCACGCCTGCTGCAGCAGGCGCTCGGCGTTGCGATCGATGGCGAGATCGGCCCCGAAACGCTCGCCGCCGCCCGCATTGCGCCGCTGCCTGAAGCACTCGCCCGCTATGCCGACTTGCGCCGCGCCCGCTACCGCAGCCTTAGCCACTTCTGGCGCTTCGGGCGCGGCTGGCTCGCCCGCGTCGATGCCACCTTCGTCGCCGCCCGCAATCTCGCCGGCGATACGGCTCAACCACCACCATCAATCCCACCCGAACGAACCTCACCCCAACCCCAGGAGTTACCCATGAGCTTTGATCCCGCGACCCTGCCCTCGCCCGCAAAATCGACGCGAGACGCCGCCACCGCGCCCGGCAAATGGTGGGGCGAGTCCCTCACCATCTGGGGCACCATTCTCACCACCGTCACGACCGTCGCGCCGGTGATCTTCGCCGTGTTCGGCATCGACATGCCGGCGAGTCTCATCCAGCAATTGGGCCGCGACGCCGTCATCGCTGCTCAGGCGATCGGCGGCCTCATCGGGACCGTCATGACCATCGCCGGCCGCGTCCGCGCCGAGCAGCGCCTCATCACCCGCCCCCTCACCCTCCGCCTCTGAGCACTTCTGCCTCTCCCCGTGATCTGCACTTGCACGGGGAGAGGGTCGGGGTGAGGGGCGGCAACAAACGCGTGAGGGGCGGCAACAAACACGTGAGGGGCGGCAACAAACACGTGAGGGGCGGCAACACGGCACAACTGCCGCCCTGCTGCCCGCTGCCCGATACTCACCAGTTCACGCCCGGTTCAGCCGCCATCCCTAATGTGCCGGAATAGGAGATGTGCCATGCCCCGTTTCAGGCGCAATTCGACCCCGATGCTGTCACTCGCTGTGCTGTTGGCCGCCGTCGCTACTGCGCCTGCCGCAGCCGCTGACTCGCCCTGTTATGCGGAGTGGTCGGACGCGGCGCCCATCGTGGCGCGCGAGCGATTGCGTGCAGCACTCGACATTCAGATCCTCGCACGGCGCGAGCTCTCGGGTGACCTGATCCGCATCACGCTCTGCCGCGAGGACAGCCGCTTCGTCTATCGGCTGCTGATGCGCGATCTCAAAGGCCGCATCAGCAACTTCACCATCGACGCTCGCCAGCCGATGCCGCGCTGAACGCCGACGAACGCTGGTCGCCGCTTTACTGCGTCCGGCCCTTCTCCATCACCCGGATCAGCTCGTCGGGCGATCGATAATCGATGAAATTCGGATGCTCGCGGCGGCTCCCCGTCACGTCGAGGCGCACCGTGCCGTCGGCGTGCATCACCACCGTTCGCGGCACGAACGTCTGCCCGTTGGGTCCGATCGTCTTGTTCAGCTCGGTGTCGAGATCCCGGTCGATCATCACCATCACATAAGCCTTCGCCAGCTCGACGATGCGCGGGTCGAAGAACAGCTTCTGATAGTGCTTGCAATGCGGGCACCAGGTGGTGTGCGCGACGAGGAACACGGGCTTGCCCGCAGCCTTGGCCACCTTCAGCCCCGGCTCGTAGTCGAGCCACTGGATGTTGTCGTTGTTCCAGCCGTCGGCGACCGACGAGCCGACATTGCCGCGCGCGGGTGCCGCTACCGCCAACACCATCACCATAGTTGCGACGACCGCGCCCAGCCATCCGCGCATAGCTCTGATCATGACTGTCGACCTCCGGTCCGTAACGCGGGAACGGTACCACAGCACAAGCGTCTTGCCGACCCCACTGGCGCAACCGGCTCTGCCCTCCAGGCACCGCACCGCACCCGCCCAGCATACAAACCTGTGATTATCCTAAGCCTTTTGCCGAATGTCGCATTGCCGCGACGCACAAATTCTCGTACTGCGGTGCAAGATCAATCGCATCGAGGGTCCCGGCGACCATGCTTCACCATGCCCAGATCGGCGGCCTGAAGGTCGCCCGCGTCCTGCACCACTTCATCAAGGACGAGGTGCTGCCGGACACCGGCATTACCGAAGCAGCCTTCTGGACGGCGTTCGCTAAAATCGTGCATGAATTGGCACCCCGCAACCGCGAGTTGCTGGCGAAGCGCGAGGCCCTGCAAGCCCGGATCGACGCCTGGCACAAGGCCCGCCGCGGCAAGCCGCACGATGCCGCCGCCTACAAGGCCTTCCTCGTCGAGATCGGTTACCTCGTCCCTGAAGGTCCGGACTTCAAGGTCGACACCCAGAACGTCGATGCCGAAATCGCGGTTCTCGCCGGGCCACAGCTCGTCGTGCCGGTGACGAACGCGCGTTACGCCCTCAACGCCGCCAACGCCCGCTGGGGCTCGCTCTATGACGCGCTCTACGGCACCGACGCGATCCCCGAGGACGGCGGCGCGACGCGGACCGGCGGCTACAATCCTGCACGCGGCGCCAAGGTCATCGCGTGGGCCCGCCGCCTGCTCGACGAGATTGCGCCGCTAGCCACCGGCTCGCACACCGAGGCGACGGACTACACCGTCGCTGACGGCGCCCTCCGCGTGACGCTCGCCGCGGGCGCCGCCACCGGCTTGCGCGAACCCGCGAAGTTTCGCGGCCATCGCGGTTCAGCCGACAAGCCGGACGGCCTCCTCCTCGCCAACAACGGCCTCCACGCCGAGATCGTGATCGACCGCTCGCACCCGATCGGCCGGACCGACGCGGCCGGCATCGCCGACGTGGCGCTCGAGTCGGCTCTCACCACCATCATGGACCTCGAGGACTCGATCGCCGCCGTCGACCCGATGGACAAGGTCTCAGCCTATCGCAACTGGCTCGGCCTCATGCAGGGCACCCTCGTCGAGACCTTCGACAAAGGCGGCAAGCCGCTCACCCGCCGCCTGTCAGCCGACCGCGTCTACACCGGTGCCGACGGCATGCCGCTCGCCCTGCACGGCCGCAGCGTCATGTTGATCCGCAACGTCGGCCACCTGATGACCGACGGCAGCGTGCTCGACCGCGACAACAACCGCGTGCCCGAGGGCATCCTCGACGCTCTCGTCACCAGCCTGATCGCGCTGCACGACATCAAGCGTACGTCGGGCCTCGCGAACAGCCGCACCGGCTCGATCTACATCGTCAAGCCGAAGATGCACGGGCCCGAGGAGGTTGCATTCGCCGACACGCTGTTCGCCCGCGTCGAGGACGCGCTCGGTCTCGCGCGCAACACCATCAAGATGGGGATCATGGACGAGGAGCGGCGCACCACCGTCAACCTCAAGGAATGCATTCGCGCCGCGCGCCATCGCGTATTCTTCATCAACACGGGCTTCCTCGACCGCACCGGCGACGAGATGCACACGTCGATGGAAGCCGGCCCGATGATCCGCAAGGCCGACATGCGCGCTCAGCCCTGGATCAAGGCCTATGAGGACTGGAACGTCGACATCGGGCTTGCCTGCGGACTGCCTGGCCACGCCCAGATCGGCAAGGGCATGTGGGCGATGCCGGACCTGATGGCCGAAATGCTGAAGCAGAAGATCGGCCACGTGCAAGCCGGCGCCAATACGGCCTGGGTGCCGTCGCCGACGGCGGCCACCCTCCACGCCACGCACTATCACACAGTGTCGGTTGCCGCGCGCCAGGCCGAATTGCGCTCGCGCAAGCGCGCCTCGCTCGACGCCATCCTCACAATTCCGGTCGCGGATCGGCCGAACCGCGCGGATGCGGAGTGGGCATCCGAAGCGCAAGCAATATGGAACCCGCAGGAGATCCAGCGCGAGCTCGACAACAACGCCCAAGGCATCCTCGGTTACGTCGTCCGCTGGGTCGACCAGGGCGTCGGCTGCTCGAAGGTGCCCGACATCAACAACGTCGGACTGATGGAAGATCGCGCGACGCTGCGCATCTCCGCCCAGCACATGGCCAACTGGCTGCGCCACGGCATCACCACCGAGGCCCAGGTGATGGAGACCATGCGGCGGATGGCTGCCATCGTCGACACGCAGAATGCGGGCGATCCACTCTACAGGCCGATGGCGCCAGACTTCCCGTCCTCGATCGCCTTCAAGGCCGCCTGCGATCTCGTCCTGCAGGGCGCAACGCAGCCGTCGGGATACACCGAGCCGATCCTGCACGCCCGCCGCGCCGAGGTGAAGGCCCGCGCCGGCATCTGACCGATGCTCGCCTAACGGAGAAGGCCGCCGAACGGGACCCGCTCGACGGCCTTAACTTCGGTTTTGCGCCTTCGTCCCACCCTCACTCGCTGGCGAGTACGGTCTCCATGACAGAGTCGTCCTGTGAGGTCTTAGCCTGCTCGGCCTGCACTGCAGAAACCACGGCCAGCAACAGTGCGAGCGATAGCGCACCTGCAGTCAAAATCGACTTCATGAGTTCGGTCCTTTGCGACAGCTAGCGCAGCCGCAATGCAATTCGGCGCGCCCTTCATGCTACGGCATATAGGCGACGCAAAGCTCCGGGCGAGACGGTGTCACCGGATCGTGAGCGGAAGTGAGCGATCAGCCCTACGGAAGCCAGGCAACGAAACGCGCAGCCGTCTGCTCGCGAAGCCGCGTCACCGACACACCCCGCGGTGTCGGTTCGACGGCATCGATCGCGGCAAGCGCCTCGGTCAGCGCCCGCTCCACGGCTGCCAGATGCGGCGCCCCCGCGAGATCGTCGCGCATCAGGTCGAGCGTCTCCCGCACGGTCGCAAGATCGATGGTCGGATGGCGATCGCTTGAATTTCTCGTCGGGCCCAAGTTCCAAACCTCGCGCACAGTTGAATTGGTAACTGCTTCGTTAAATTCTGCTCCAAGACTTCCCGCTTACGGCGCGCGCTGTCAACAACGACAGTTCGGCATGGTCAAACCAAAGTCGTTTCAAATTGAACCACGCGATTTACATGTCGTTGGCGCAACTTCCAGACGAATTCTTCATGCCTTGACCGCAAATTGGCGTCAGGGAGCAAGAGACGACGCGGCCATCGAAGTCGCGCGCCGGCTCCCTGGGTGGGGAGTGCGTCATGGCCAATCAGGGTGTCCTGATCATTGTCGAGAACTTGACCGTGCCGCTCGACCGGCGCGTGTGGCAGGAAGCAACGACGCTGCGCGATGCGGGCTACACCGTGTCCGTCGTCTGCCCGAAGGGCGGCAAGTATCAGGACGCCTACGAGGTTCTCGACGGCATCCACGTTTTCCGTCACCCTTTGCCGATCGAGGCCGACGGCTGCCTGGGCTACGCCATCGAATACTCATGGGCGTTGGCCTGGGAGTTCGTGCTGGCCTGGAAGGCCTACTTCAAGGTCGGCTTCAACGTCATCCAGGCGTGCAATCCCCCCGATACGATCTTCCTGCTCGCAGGCCTCTTCAAGGCGCTGGCCGGCATCCCGTTCGTGTTCGACCACCACGACATCAATCCCGAGCTGTTCGAGGCGAAATTCAACAAGCGCGGCGTCTTCCACAAGCTGCTGCTCGCGCTCGAGCGCTGGACCTTCCGCACCGCCGACGTCTCGATCGCGACCAACGAGACCTTCAAGCGCATCGCCGTCGAGCGCGGCGGCATGGACCCCGATCGCGTGTTCATCGTCCGCTCGATCCCCGATCTTGCCCGCTTCAAGCGCGTGGCGCCGAGCCCCACCCTCAAGGCTGGCGCTAAGCACCTCATCGGCTACGTCGGCATCATGGGTGCGCAGGACGGCGTCGACCTGCTGATCGAGGCGATGGCCGACCTCGTCGTGACGCGCGGCCGCCGGGACGTGCACTGCGCAATCGTCGGCTCGGGCACCGAGCTCGAGCGGCTGCGCGAGATGACGCGCGAACGCGGCGTCGCCGACCACGTCACCTTCACCGGGTTCCTCTCCGGCCAGCCGCTGCTCGAAGCCTTCTCCGCCTTCGACATCGGTGTCATCCCGGACCCGAAGAACGGCTACAACGACAAGATCTCCATGAACAAGGTGTTCGAGTACATGACGCTCGGCATCCCGTTCGTGTCGTTCGATCTCATCGAGACGCGCAAGATCGCCGGCGAGACCGCGCTCTATGCAGGCACGGGCAACGATCCGGCGGTGCTGGCCGATCGCCTCGCCGATCTCGTCGACGACGAGGTCCGTCGCGCCGCACTCGCGGAGGCCGGACGCGAGCGGGCGAAGGCCCTGCTACGCTGGGAGACAGAGCGCGCGCAGTTGCTCGCCGCCTACGAGATGGCGCTGCGGCCGGCGTCAAAGCCCGAGACCGTTCCCGGTGCCGTCAGCCAGTTACCTTGGTCGGGCCCCGCTTCAGCGCCTGATCCGCATGCCGATGCGCAACTCGTCGGCGTTGTAGTTGCGGGCCCGCTCGGTCGCCTCGAAGTCGATGTGCTGGTAGCGGCCAAACAGCGTCACCTCGCGGTTGACGTAGTATTCGAGGCTCGCCAGTGCCGCGACCTCGCGCTCGGTCAGATCAACACCTTCGTAAGTCGCGTGCGTATAGCGCAAGCCCGCCGTGCCGATCAGGCGACGCTGGAACTCATGCCGAAGCTCGACGCCCGCCGTCCGTGAAAGGGAGCCGCCGGAGCCCGCCTCCGACGACTCGCCGACCTCGCTGCGTGCCGTGAACAGCAGCGACGTGATGCCTGAAAGCCGCCACGCGAGGTTTGCATCGACGATGATGCCGCTGATCTCGGGCAGGCGTGAATCCTCGAACTGCTGGCGGCCATGGCCGATCGAGGCCTCGCCGCGCCAGATGCGGCCTGTATCGCCGAGCGACACGCCGAAGCGCACGCGCTCGCCGGTCGAATCGCGGCTGATGCCGTCGCCGGGCAGCGCCGCGTACTCTCGCTGGTTGAACGCGACCTCGCTGAACACCGACAGCGCCGGCTTGAACCGCCATGAACCGCGCAGCGCGACCTCTTTCACCGTGTTGTCACGCTCGCGGTTGTCGAGGGTGAGGCCCGTGCCGTCGTCCGTCGGCGAGTAGTCGGTCTCGGTCAGCGTGCCGCGCAGTTGCACGCTCAGCCGGTTGAACCGGTGATTGAAGGTGACGCCGGCGCGGTTCGTCGCGATGTCGGCGCGGTCTCCGGCCCGGCTCGTCGGATTGACGGAGCCACGCGCCTCCTGCGTCAGATCATGGCCCGCGAACGCCTCGACGTTCGTGCGTCGTGTGAGATCGAGCCGGCCACGGATCTCGAAACCGTAGGCGCGCGTGTCTTCCGACGGGAAGCGGTTGTGGAAGGTGCTCAAGCCTGTCGCGCGGAACTCGAGCGCATGCCGGTTCCACGCCGATGCCATGCGCATGGTCGGCCGCACGTCGAGCATCACGTCGCGGCGTACGTTGGAGCTCGAGCGGAACAGATTGTCGAGCGCGGCGACGCTGATCTCGGCCTCGGGGAACAGGATGAAGCTGCCGCGGCGGATGCCGGCCGGCGCGAACGGCTCGAAGCGCGCGAGCTGCGCGGGGCGGCGCGACAGGATCGGCGAAAGTTCGACCTGCAAGGCTTCCGGATTGAACTCGGGGTTAAGGTCGCCGGGGGGCAGTTCGCCATTGGCTGGCAGTTCGAACGGCTCGAAATCCTCCTTCGGCCGCGTGTCGACCACCGATGGATCGCCGTCCAGGGGCTGCTGCGGCTCTTGCGTATCGATCACGCCGTCGACTGGCTGCACCGGCTGCGGCGGCCAGTTCGGATCGCCGTCGACGGGCGGACGCCGGCCTGTGCCAGGTCGCAACGGTTGCTGCTGCTCATCCTCCACGGTCGGGTCCTGCCGGTCTGGATCGGTGGCGCCGGGCTCAGGGCTAGGTCCCGGCTCGGCCACGGGCGATGGAGCCGTCGAACGGCGTGGTGCGGTCTGTGGGCGCACGGTGGTGTTGAACGGGCCGATGTCACGCCCTGAGCCCTGCGGCTCGCGCCGTTGCGCGTGCGCAGGCTCGACGCCCAGCACGCCGCCGAGGGCTGAGCAACTCATGAAGCC
>JANOJW010000518.1:0-2871 GCA_031418955.1 Hyphomicrobiales bacterium
CAACGACTGGCTCTATGGTGGCACGGGCAAAGACCGCCTGACCGGCGGCGCCGGCAACGACGACCTCTACGGGGGCGAGGGCAACGACACGTTGCACGCTGGCGACGGCAACGACAAGATGTGGGGCGAGGCCGGCAACGACACGCTCTCAGGCGGCAACGGCGACGACCAGATGGACGGCGGCGACGGCGACGACACCATGAACGGCGAGGCCGGCGACGACCGCAGGGAAGGCGGGCTCGGCAAGGACAAGCTGCTCGGCGGCCGGGGCAACGACTCGCTTTCGGGAGGCGACGGCGACGACCACCTCGACGGCCAGCAGGGCAACGATCGGTTGATCGGCGGCAACGGCAACGATTTCCTCAATGGCGGCGAGGGCACCGACGTGATGTACGGCGGCGCCGGCAACGACGGCTTCTTCGGCGGCGGACTCGCTGATCGCATCTGGGGCGAGGACGGCAACGACCGCATCTACGGCGACGGCGGCAACGACGTGATATCGGGTGGCCGCGGCAACGACACGATGTCGGGCGGGCACGTGCGCTACAATCTGTTCACGGCCGGCGACGACACGTTCACGTGGTCGGTGTCCGACGTGGCCGCCGGCGTCGACACGATCACGGACTTCGCGGCGGGCGATAAACTCGACTTCTCGCACCTACTCGCGGGTCGCGGCGCCACCGACCCGCGCCTGCTCGTGCGGGTGACCGACCAGGCCGCTGGCACGACCGTGGCAGTGGACAGCGGCAGCGGCTTCACCAACGTCGTGATGCTGAACGATTTCCATGCCGCCGACGTCGACACTCTGATGGCGCATGTGATTGTCTGATGTCCGCGATCACCGGTCACCAGATCGCCGGTGATCGCAGAGGACATCTGACATGGCGGCTCACCGAAAAGTCGTGCGCGTGCGCATCGAAGGCCGCGTCCAGGGCGTCGGCTTTCGCGGCTGGGTCCAATTGCAGGCCGCGGGGCTCGGCCTCGATGGCTGGGTTGCGAACCGCCGCGATGGCGGCGTCGAAGCGGTTTTCGCGGGCCCCACCGGTCACGTCGATGGGATGATCGCGCAGTGCCATCAGGGACCGCCCGCCGCGGAGGTCGCGATGGTCAAGGTGCTGGACGAGACCGAGGCCGTGGCGCCCGGCTTCATGGTGCACCCGACGCGCTGACTGCAGTCCGATGCTGCTTGGTCTGCACGTCGAGGTTGCCTCTGCGGCAATCAGCCCGGCATTCACGCTGGAATTGCCTTATTGAGGCGCTACAAAGATCCCGAACCTCGATTCGGGATGCGGAGCCTGGACATGATGACGCGAGCCTCGGCGGTTCTGGGAGCAGTCGCACTGACGCTGGCACTCACTGCCTCGGGAGCGTTTGCGGCCGTGTCTGTCACCAATCGCGACGACAAGGACCACAAGCTCACGGTGATCGAGGAGGACGGGGCCAAGAAGACGGACCACGCCCTCAAGGCCAATCAGGTGCTTGAAGGAATTTGCGCGAAGGGCTGCGTCATCCGCCTCAACGACAGCGAGGAGGACGAGTACGAACTTGAAGGCAGCGAGAAGGTCTCGATCGAGGACGGCTATCTCTATTACGACGAGGCACCCGAGGCGCCTCAGACGCCCGGCGGCGCAGAGCCCGCCCCCGGCGCACCGCCTGCCCCCGGCGCACCGCCTGCCAAGGAGCCGCCTAAGAAGTAGAGATTGCGCAGTGCCCGTTGATGGTGGGCGGTGAGGGTTTCGAACCCCCGACATCCTCGGTGTAAACGAGGCGCTCTACCGCTGAGCTAACCGCCCGCTTCCCTGGCATTTACGGTGAGGGCCGCCGCGTGTCCAGCGTCCGACCTATTACCTGCCCTCATCGTCCGACGCTGCGCCCGGCCCGCTCGGTGAGTAGCGGGAGCCCGTCGACGGTTCCCAGATATTGGCCGACGTACTCCGAGAAACTCTGCCAGTGTGCGACGGCGTCGTCGCGGCTGGTGCGACCGCCGATCTGGTGGTCCTCGACGACCTTCAGGAGGTCGAGCAGGGCGTCCTTGTGCTGGATCTGTGAGCGGGCGACGAACTCGATCAGTGTGCCAAGATCGCGTGTGCCGGTCGGCGGCGACGTGCGCGTCGGCAGCTCGGCGCGAAACGGCGGCGCGGCGGGCTGTCCGTTGTAGGGCGCGGCGCCGTTGTAGCTTCCCGCCGGTGGCAGGCTTGCCTGGTAAGGGGCGGCATGCGCTGCGACGTGCCCGTTGACGTGGGCTGGACCGCCCGGCCGATAGCCGCCCGAAGCGCCCATACCGGCACCATGCCCCATCGAGTTGGCGTGCGGTCCCCCGTGCGGGGTCTCGAGCGGGTCGGGATGGCGGATCGCCAAATTCGGCAGCGCCATGTGTGGCGGCGATCCGTGCGGCTGCGCGTGCGGAACGGCATGCGGCAACGGCACAGCCGTGCGCGGCGCATCGGCATGCGCCGCCTCGCCGGGATCGCCGGCCTCGATGGTCTGCGCCTTGAGGTCGATCACCTGGTCGGACGTTCCGCCGCGCGTGGACATGGCGCGCCGCAACTCGTGCAGCACGCGGCCCGCGAACTCGTCGTTGGCGATGCGCAAGCTCAGCTTGTCCCCGCCCGCCGTCTCGATGAACAGGCAGCGCTGGGCGTACATCAGGAAGAAGATGCCGACGCCGGCGAGCCCGCACGCGGCCCAGATGCGCACCGAGCCCTTCAGCGTCAGGAACGCCATCAGATTGAACACGGCCTCGACGCCGAGCAGAACCAGCGCGCCGGCAATCAACACGAAGCCCAGGGCCCTGAGTGGCCGGCGCTCGCCGCGTCGCACGCCCGCGACCTGAGCGAGGCGCACGAAGCCCGTGCCGAAGTCGAGCACTCC
>JANOJW010000519.1:0-4687 GCA_031418955.1 Hyphomicrobiales bacterium
GCTACCGCTGCACCCTTATAGAGCTTGTGCACCACGGCGTCGGCATCGATCACTGCACGTCCGAGCGCACGGAAACTCGCGGCGGCGGTCGACTTGCCCATGCCGATAGAGCCAGTGAGACCAATGAGCAGCATCAGCGTCCCTCGATGTCTCGAACCAGGATCTCACGAAGCTCGGGCGTCACCTCGGGCCGGACGCCGAACCATGTCTCGAAGCCGGGCACCGCCTGATGCAGCAGCATGCCGAGCCCATCGACGGTGACGAGGCCGACCTGCCGCGCCTCGGCAAGGAATGGCGTCTCGAGCGGGATATAGACGGCATCAATGGCGATGGCGCTCCGGAGGCAACGGGTGAAATCGATCTCCGGCGACCCGATCCCTTTCATGCCGAGCGACGTGGTATTGACGATGATCCGACTGTCGACCGCGGCCTTGTTGCGAGCCTCCCAATCGATGGCCATTACGCCGCGACCAAAGTGTCTCGCGATTTCCTCCGCGCGCGCGAGCGTACGGTTGACGATGCGCACCTCCGACACGCCCGCTTCGAGGAAGCCGAAGGCGAGGCAGCGCGCGGTGCCGCCTGCGCCGAGGATCGTGACGGGGCCATCAATCTTGCGCCACTCGGGGGCAGAGTTATCGAGGTGCGCGAGAAAACCGTATGTGTCGCTATTCATCGCGTGCAGTTCACCGCCTTCGAGCCACAGCGTATTGGCGACCCCCACGGCCTCGGCGGAAGGATGGCGGTGCTTTGCCGCACGGAACGCCGCCTCCTTGTTCGGCATCGTCACGTTGCAGCCGACAAGGCCCTGCTCGGCGAGCGAGGCATAGAACCGATCCGCGTCCTCGGGCTTCACTGCACGGCGGCCATAATCAGCCGCAGCGCTCAAGCCGTATTGCTTGATCCAGTGGCCATGGATCATCGGCGATCGCGACTGCTCTACAGGCCAGCCGGTAATGCACGCACGCTTCATGTCGGGATCACCTTTCGGCGGCGGAGTTCTTCCAGCAGCGGCAGCAAAGGCATGCCGAGGATGGTGAAATAGTCGCCCTCGATCCGCTCGAACAGCTGGATGCCGAGGCCTTCGAGCTGATAGCAGCCGACGGACGAAAGCACTGCATCACCGGTGCGGGCAAGATAGTCGTCGAGAAACGCGTCGGAGACATTGCGCATGGTCAGGTGCGCCGCCACCACATGACGCCAGACAATTTCGCCGCCCTGGGCCAAGGCCACGGCCGAATGCAACGTGTGACTGTGGCCACGCATCAGTTCAAGGTGCTGCCGCGCCTCGTCGATCGACGTGGGTTTGTCGAGCGTGCGTTGGCGCGCAGAGATCCATAGCGTCTGATCTGCTCCAATGACGAGCGCAGCCGGATAGCGACGACTGACCTCGCACGCTTTCTCGCCAGCGAGCGTAACTGCCTCCGTCACGGGAAACCCAGGGCCGTAGATCAGCTCGACCTCCATCTCGTGCTTCAGCGCCGCCTCATCCACATTCGACGGCACGACATCGAACGCGACGCCGGCGCTGACCAGCATCTGGCGGCGACTCTGGCTGCCCGACGCGAGGATGAGACGTGGTTCCATGGCTCACCCATCCTCGTCCTGGCGGCCCGATTCGGCCTCGAGCTGGCGCTCGTGCAGGAACTGGATGATGGTCGCCGCCGTCTCCTCGACCGAGCGGCGCGTGACATCGATCACCGGCCATTTCTGTTTCACAAACAGTCGCCGCGACGTTGCGATCTCTTCGGCGATCTGCACGCGGTCGACGTAGCCGTCGAGATTGCGGTCGGCGAGCACCTGCACGCGGTTGCGGCGGATTTCGGCGATCCGATCGGGACTGGCGACGAGGCCGACGACGAACGCGGTATGCGGCTCCATCAGGGCGGCCGGCGGGTCGACGCCGGGAACGAGCGGCACATTGGCAACCTTGTAGCCGCGCTGCGCGAGATAAACGCTGGTCGGCGTCTTCGAGGTGCGAGAGACGCCCAGGATGATGATGTCGGCGGCGCTCAGGTCCTCGGGCAGCAGGCCATCGTCGTGGGCCATGGCGAAGTTCAAGGCGTCGATACGCTTGAAGTAGTCGGCATCGAGCACGTGCTGGCCGGCGACGATCGGCGTCTGCGGGGCGCCGAGATAGGCCTCGAACACCTTCATCACCGGCTCCAAAACGTGGAGACAGGGCACCTTCAGCTCGCGGCACCGCCGCTCGAGCTCCACGGTCAGCTCCCGGTTGACCACCGTGTAGAGCACGATGCCCGGGGTCGAGGCGACCTCCTGCATCACCCGGTCCAGCTGACGCTGCGAGCGGACCAGCGGATGCACGTGCTCGATCGGTCGGACCTGGGCGTACTGAACGGCCGCCGCCTTGGCGATCGTGGTCAGCGTCTCGCCGGTCGAATCCGACACGAGATGCAGGTGGAAATAGCTCGGGAGCACGTTGGCCATCTGTTGATAAAGGTCCGGGTTATCCCAAGGGGTAGGGCCGGGTGGTCAGATCACCGTTTCCTGTCCGCCCACGGTCCACAGGGTTGTCCCTGAAACGGCCGGATGGGACGAGACAAAACGGTGGTCACCGGCGCGCGAGTGTCGTCCCTCGCTTGTCTCGGGTCGCACGGTACGTTGTCAACACGTCATGCGCCCGAGTTGTCGAAGCTCCAGCCGATGCAGGCCTCGGAGCCAATTGAGGAAACGGCGGCTTGTAGGCCAACTGCCGTCGGGCTACTTCATCTAGATGGCTGCGGTTGGGCTCTTGCGCATGGCTTGGATAAGCTGTGTGTCGGCCAGGGATCACCGTAATCCACGGTCTAAGAGTAAACTTAATAAACCTAAAGACTCGTCGATTGGAAGATTGAAGTGAGCAAGCCACCAAAGCCTGCTGGCCAGCCGAAGCGAAGGTTCCTCGAGCCGTTCGCTGGCAAGGCGCTGACGCCGCCGCCGATCTGGCTGATGCGGCAGGCGGGGCGGTATCTGCCGGAGTACCGGGCGACGCGCACCAAGGCCGGCGGGTTCCTCGATCTCGTGTACAATCCGGCGCTGGCTGCCGAGGTGACTTTGCAACCGATCCGGAGGTACGGCTTTGATGCCGCGATCCTGTTCTCGGATATTCTCGTGGTGCCCGATGCGCTGGGCCAACCGCTGCGATTTGCCGATGGCGAAGGGCCGCTGCTCGATCCGATCACCTCCGTGGCCGAACTGACGCGCTTGCGGCCGGCGGCGACTCGCTCCAAGTTCGCCTCCGTCGCCGAAACGGTGCAGAGGCTCCGGCAGGATTTGCCGTACGAGACCGCATTGATCGGATTTTGCGGAGCGCCGTGGACGGTTGCGACCTACATGGTCGAGGGCAAGGGGTCGAAGGACCAGGCGGCGGCGCGGCTGTGGGCGTATCGCGACCAGGATGGCTTTCAGCAACTGATCGACATGCTGATCGAGGTTTCGATCGACTACCTGTCGCAGCAGGTGAAGGCCGGCGCGGATGTGTTGCAGATTTTCGACACGTGGGCGGGCTCATTGCCGGACGATGAACTCGACCGGTGGGTGGTGGGGCCGACGCAGCGGATCGTGGCCGAGGTCAAGAAGTTGCATCCGGACGTACCGATCATCGGGTTTCCGCGCGGCGCGGGCGCATCGGCGCTGTGGTATGTGAGCGAGACCGGTGTCGATGGCATCGGTTGCGATACGTCCATGCCGCCTTACATGATGGCCGAGGCTTTTCAGGATGAGAAGCGCGCCTTCGGCACGACTGACGGCGAAAAGATCGTTGTGCAAGGCAATCTCGATCCGCTGCTGCTGGTCGCTGGCGGTGATGCGCTCGAGGAGCGCGTGGTCGAGATCCTGGACCGCATGACGGGCAAGCCCTTCATCTTCAATCTCGGGCACGGCATCGTCCCGCAGACCCCGCCGGAGCATGTGGCCCGGCTCGTCGAGGTGGTGCGCGGGTGGGAGCCCGATGGCGACGCCTAGCGTGCCGTGGTCCGGCAACTGGGGGCCGATGCAATGATGGAAAAGAAGGCATCAGCCTCAGCGCCAGCCGCTCGCGCTGGAGTTGCGCTGGCGATCATGGCGGCAGCGGCGGTCGGCGCTGTCGCGGTACTCGGCCATCGCGCGTATGACTGGATCAAGGCGCTGCACGTCATCGCGATGATCGCCTGGATGGCGGGCATGCTCTATCTGCCGCGACTGTTCATCTACCACTGCGATGCCGAGGCGGGCTCGAAGCAGTCCGAGACGTTCAAGGTGATGGAGCAGCGGCTGCTGCGCATCATCATGGGGCCAGCCATGGGCATCGCCTGGATCTCGGGGCTATGGCTCGCTTGGGCATCCGGCTACTGGACGCAAGGCTGGTTCCACGGCAAGTTCTTGGCTGTGATCTTGCTGTCGGCGGCGCACGGCTACCTGTCGGGCGCGACACGGGCGTTTGGCGAGGACCGCAATCAGAAGCCGGCCCGGCACTGGCGGATCGTGAACGAAGTTCCGACCATCCTCATGATCGGCATTGTAATCCTGGTGATCGTGAAGCCGTTTTGAGCCACAGTCCGTCATGTCGCGACAAACTGTGCCCTGATGCGCCTTTACTTCGCCTCGCGGATCAGCTACTTACGCTTGGTCTACGAGACGCATCCGGATCGCTTCCCAGCACCCGATGCCTCGCCCGCCGGATTGGTGGCTGACCGGCGGCTCACTGCTGAAC
>JANOJW010000520.1:0-17085 GCA_031418955.1 Hyphomicrobiales bacterium
GATGAACCCGGCGCCGCCCGCTTTGATGGCGTCGGCGATCGCCTCGAGGCGCATGCCGCTGAACCTGTGCGTGTTGTCGAAGTGGACGTCGTCGGCGCCCAGAGCCACCAGTCGTTTCACGTCCGCCGTCAGCGCGAGGAAGTCCCGTGGCGTATCGTACTTTCTGACCCACTCGCCGCTCTTGACGCTGCCCCAGGCGCGCCCTCCGCCACCGCCGATATGATACGCGGTCACCTTGCCGCCCGCCGCCTTGATCGCCTTGACGGCAGCGGCAGACCCGTCGGCATCGAGATCGAAATCGAAGACTTTGATGCCGGCGGCAATGGCCTGAACGATGTCGCTCCTGGTCGGTGAGGTCTCGAGCGATGTGAAGATCTGCGCTCGTACCGAGCCGGCTCCAAGCACCACCAGAAATCCGAGTGCGACGAGGCTTTGGGCGATCCGGTTCGTCTGTCGCATGAGTAGCCTCATTCAGCGGCCGGCTTTACGGCGTTCGTTTCACCCTCGACTGGCGCATCGCCGTCGTCTGAGGCCTCCGGCTCGTCGAGCGGCAACTCGTCCTGCGCGTCAGCGTCATCCTCGAGAGGCAACTCGTCCGGCATCAACTTGGCGACGTCGGTCGGCGACGGCACCGTGAAGTCCGGTGGCAGGTTGGCATCGAGCAGGCCGGCGCCTTTGAGATCGGCAAGACCGGGCAGATCCTTGATGGTGTCGAGCGCGAAGTGGTCGAGGAACGCCGCTGTCGTGCCGTAAGTCAGCGGCTTGCCCGGCGCACGACGGCGTCCGCGCGGGCGTATCCATCCGGTTTCCAGCAGGATGTCGATTGTGCCCTTCGACGTCTCGACGCCGCGGATGTCCTCGATCTCGGCGCGGGTCACGGGCTGGTGATAGGCGATGATGGCGAGCGTCTCGAGTGCGGCCTTGGAGAGGCGCCGTTCCTCGACCGCGTGCTTCTCCAGTAGATACGAGAGATCTTCGGCCGTGCGAAACGCCCACTTGCCGGCGACGCGTACGAGATTGACGCCGCGGCCAGCATACAGGCCCTGCACCTCGTCGATGAGCGCCGCCACGTCGCCACCCTTCAAATGCTGCGCGAGATGCGCCTCGTCGAGCGGCTCGGCGGCCGCGAACAGCAAGGCCTCGAGAATGCGCAGCTTCTCACGCCGGTCGGCTGACGGCAGCGAAGCGACATTCGACGGCAGTTGCGGCGGCGGCTCGCCCGGATCGTTGGACGGCGCATCGAGCGCGCTCGTCCCCTCGTCGGACTCATCGTCGACGCGAATGTTGAGCTTGGGCGGCTCCATGCGCTTCCCCGGTTTGCGACGGTCATCTGTCACTCAGGTACGCCTCACGTCACGCAACACAGTCACTCAGTCAGCCTACCTTCTCCCAGTCGGAGCCAGTCTCGCGGCGGCGCATGTAGATCGGCGCGAACGGCGCTGCCTGCCTGATCTCGATCATGCCATCCCGCGCCATCTCGAGCGAGGCGCCGAACGAGCTTGCGAGCGCTGTGCGACCCATCTCGGGCGCCGGCAGATACTGCTCGATGAACATATCGAGCTGCATCCAATGGCCGGCCGAGGCGCCGACCAGCCGTTCGAGTCGCTGCCGCGCATCCTTGATCGACCAAACGGGGCGTCTCGCCACGACATGCGCACGCTTGATGACGGACTTTTTTCTCTGCTCGGCGTAGGCCTTCATGAGGTCGAAGATCTGCGCCGTGTACTCGCGCTCGCGGATGGTTTTGACACCTTCCGGCATGCCGCGAGCGAACACGTCACGCCCTAGACGCTTGCGCGTGAACAGCTGCGCCGCGGCCTGGCGCATGGCGTCGAGCCGCAGCAGTCGGAAAGCGAGCCGAGCAGCAAGCTCGTCGGGCGTCGACTCGTCTCCCTGCTTGTCCTCGCGCGGCAGCAGCAGCTTCGATTTCAGGTACGCGAGCCACGCGGCCATCACCAGATAGTCGGCCGCGATCTCGATGCGCACCTTCTGCAGCTGGGCAATGAACACCAGATACTGCTCGGCAAGCGCCAGCACCGAGATCTGCGCGAGATCGACCTTCTGCGTGCGCGCCAGCGCCAGCAGCAGGTCGAGTGGCCCTTCGAAGCCCGCCACGTCGACTGTCATCGTCTCGCCAGGCGCGCGAGCCTCCAGCACATCACCATCGCCCCAGGAAGCGGTTGCTACCGGGTCAGATGGCGGCGCCGGCGACGGATCCGGCGGCTGTCCTGGCTCGTTCATTCCGACCCCACGGTGGCCGGATGCTGGGTGGGCATCCGAAGGCGCATCAAAAAGGCCTCGCCGACACCCGGCGAATCACAGGATTTCCACCGGTTGTCTACACCGATCAGGCGATCGACGCCAAAAGCCTGTCGACAATGGTGAGCGCGGCATCCCGGTCATAGGGCCGCTGCGGCATGCGGGTCACAGCCCATGCGCGCTCGAACCGGGCGAGCGCCGGGCCGGCCAGTACGGGGGCTGCCTCTGCCACCTCACGCATCTCGACGAGGTCGCCGTTGCAGTGGAGCGCGAGATCGGAGCCGGCGGCAATCACGCGCCGGGTGCGATCGGCGAAGCTGCCGGCAAGCGCTTTCATCGCCAGGTCGTCGCTCATCAGCAGACCGTCGAAGCCGATGTGGCCGCGGATGATGTCGCGCATGATCGGCAACGACGTACTGGCGGGCTCGACAACATCGAGCGACGTATAGAGCACGTGAGCCGTCATCGCCGCGGGGACCAACTCGGCGAGCGTCTTGAACGGTGCGAAATCAGTAGCTTCGAGATCGCCCCACGCCGCAGTCACGGTCGGCAGTTCCAGGTGGCTGTCGGCACCGGCGCGGCCGTGACCGGGAATATGCTTCATGATGGGCAGAACACCACCGGCCATCAACCCCTCGGCGACAGCGGCGCCAAGCTCGGCGACGACGCCCGGCTCGCGGCCGTAGGCTCGATTGCCGATGATGTCATGGGCGCCGGGCACCGGCACGTCGAGGACTGGAGCGCAGCTCGTGTTGATGTCGAAGCCGCGCAAGTCTTCCGCGGTCAGGCGTGCAACGAGGTACGCTGCCCGTCGCGCGGCGTCGAGATCGTCGGTGAGATGCGCGCGGAAGGCAGCGGCCGGCGGCAGCAGCCGCGCCAGCGGTGGACGCAACCGCTGCACGCGTCCGCCCTCCTGGTCGATCAGCACGAGGATGCGGTTGGTGCCGACGGCCTGTTTGAAGCTGCCGATCAGATCCCGGATCTGTTCGGTATAGCGGCAATTTCGGGTGAACAGAATCAGGCCAGCTGGCCGCGAGTCGTGGAGAAACACGCGTTCGTCGGCCGAGAGCTCTGTTCCAGCGACACCGGTGATGAAGGCCTTCTGCATCGGCTGCGTCTCGTTTGATCGACCCTCAAAACGGCTGCGGCGACCCGAGGGTCGCCGCAACTCGACCGAAAAAGAAAAGGTCAGTACGCCATCGAGAAGCAGCCCTTCAAACCTTGTGCGGAAAGGCGCTTGCACAGATCCTGGCTCGCTTCCTTCGAACCGGGCGGCCCGACGATCAGTCGGTACCAGACACCCTTTGGACCTGTCGCGGCTTCACCGAAGTCCTTTTCGCGAACGTCCGGCGTACGGCCGCCGAGAATATCCGGGTGCTTTTGATGCAGGTCGGCGAACTGCTTCAGCGCATCCTCCCGTGACTGACGCGATGTCAGCACGGCAACGAAACCGTTCGCGCCGCCAGAGCCGGGCTGAGCCTGAGGCGCCACTTTCGGAACAGGCGTGGCGGCGGCCGCCTGCGACACGAGATCATCGCGCACGGCGGGTTTCTTCTTGGGCGGCGGCGGCGCAGCGGCGGCAGCGGGCGGCTCGGCCTTGACCTTCGGCAACGGCAGATCGACGATTCTTGGTTGGGCCGGCGCCTTCTGTACTGGCGCGGCTTGAGTTGCCCGCTCGATGGGTGCCGTCCCACGCAGATCAGGTGCGGAAGGCCCGCCTTGCACGACCATGCCAGGGATGGAGGGTTGTGCGGACGGTGCCAACGGTGGCGCGGCCTGCGACACCGTCGGCGTAATCGAGCCGTCCTTGTTGACGATCACCGTGGTCACCCGCTTCGGGCCTTCCTGCTCCGCCGCGGGCGGCGGAGGCTGGGCTGCTGCGCTTTGCTGCGGCGGCGGATCCTGCCCGAGGCGGCTGCCAAATATCTTCTTGTCGGTATGCGGTTCCTGCTTGCCGCCCGGATCGGCCGGCTTGGTCTTGGTCGGTGTCTTGTCCGCCTTCACGACAGGAGGTTTGTTTGCGCTGGCAGCCGTCGGGGAGCCACCGAACTTCTTGTAGGCAAATGCCAAGCCCCCGCCGAGCGCGATTGCTCCAATGAGACCGCCGACCACCAGCATCGCCGACGGCCCGCGACGGCGCGGTTCTTCCTCGTCCATACCGGCATCTGGCTGGGCCCGGGGTTGCTCAAACCCTGGATGCCCTGGACTAGGATCGAACGCCCCACGATGCGGCTCCGCGGTCACTTGGCCTGACCAGCCCGGCTGCTGCTGCCAAGCCGCATCCGCCACGGCTCCGTGCCCTGCCGGGGCGTATCCGTGTTGAGCGGCAGCGTGTTGGCTCTCGTAAGCGGCTTGTTGTGCATGGGCAGGAACGTGGCCCGGATACTGGCCAAGATCCCATCCACGCGGATCCGACGCCGGGTGCCCGTGCTGTGCGGCGCCGTAGGCCCGGGGATCAGTCGCGTATCCTTGCTGTGCGTACTGCTGGTGCTGGGCGGACTGCTGGGCATCGAGATGCAGTTGCGTGTCGAAACGGTCGTGGCCTTGGGGCGCAGCAGCTGGCTGCTGATACTGATCGTACTGCTGCGGCTGCGGCGCGTACTGCGGCGCCGGCTGCTGCGGATAGCCCTGCTGCTCCTGCGCCTGATGTGCCGCGGAGTGGCCATGCTGCGGCGCATATCCATGCTGCGGCGGCGCCGTTGGATAGTCGGTATGGTACCCGGGCGCCGGTTCTCCGAAGGTCTGCGGATGCTGAGGATGACCGTAGCCCTGCGCCGGCATCTGACCATACGCAGGTAGCTGAGCATGTGCATCGTAGCCCTGCGGTGGCTGCTGCGCATACTGCGGGTGTGCATGGGCTTGAGGATGCGTAGGCGCCTGCTGCGCGGGGGGTGCCCAGCGTGGATCGACCGGGCGGCCATAGGCGTCGGTTTCAGGCCACTGCTGGCCTTGACCGTTCCCCTGTGCCGCCCCGTTTGACCGTGACATCGCGGATGTCCCTTCGACGGTTGGACCGTTGCTTTAGACCGTGGCAGGCGATCCTGCCGATTCGGCCCCCACTATCGCATTTCTTTTGGCGCGTTGACGCCGAGGAGTCTCAACCCCGTCGCGATCACCTGTGCACAAGCCTGCACCAAGGCGAGCCGCGCCGCAGTCAGACTCCCATCATTTGCTTGGATATAGCGCAAATATGGCGAATCATTGCCTCGTGACCACTGGCCGTGGAAAGCCTGTGCGAGATCGTTCAGATAGAATGCCAGCCGATGCGGTTCGTGTGACTTTGCAGCACCTTCGACAAGGCGCGGGAACAGGGCCAGTCGCTTCAGCAGGTCGATCTCTCCCGGGTCGGTCAGGCGCGACAGGTCGGCCCCGATGAGCCGCCCGGCGTCCGGGTCCAGGTCGGGGAACGCGACTTTCGCATTGCGGAACACCGAGTGCGCTCGGGCGTGTGCATACTGAACGTAGAACACCGGATTGTCCTTCGACTGCTCCAGCACCTTTTTCATGTCGAAATCGAGCGTCGCGTCGTTTTTCCGGTACAGCATCATGAAGCGGACGGGATCCCGGCCGACCTCGTCGACGACCTCGCGCAGGGTGACGAAGGTGCCGGCCCGCTTCGACATTTTGACCGGCTCGCCGTCTCGCAGCAGCCGCACCAGCTGGCAGACCTTGATGTCGAGGTCGGCCTTGCCATCCGAGAGCGCCTTCACGGCCGCCTGCATGCGTTTTATGTAGCCCGAGTGGTCGGCTCCGAACACGTTGATCAGATTCCGAAATCCGCGCGCGAGCTTGGTGTGGTGATAGGCCATGTCGGAGGCGAAATAGGTGTAGCTGCCATCCGATTTCATCAGTGCCCGGTCGACGTCGTCGCCAAAGTCGGTGGCACGGAACAGCGTCTGTTCGCGGTCCTCCCACTCCTCTGCGTCGTGGCCCTTGGGCTTCTCGAGCCGGCCCTCGTAGATGATGCCTTTCCCACGCAGCTCTTTCACCGTCTCGGCCACCTCGTCGCGGTTTCCCGTGATCAGCGACCGCTCCGAAAAGAACACGTCGTGGCGCACATTGAGCGCGGCGAGATCGCCCCGGATCTCGGCCATCATCGCGTCGATAGCAACGGCGCGGACGTCGGGCAGCCACTCGGCCTCCGGCTTGTCCAGTAGCGATTTGCCGAACTTCTGCGCGAGTGCTGCACCGACTGGCTTCAGGTAGTCGCCGGGATACAGCCCCTCTGGAATCGCGCCGATTTCTTCCCCAAGCGCCTCGCGGTATCTGAGATGGGCTGACCGCGCGAGCATGTCGACCTGCGCGCCTGCATCATTGATGTAGTACTCGCGCGTAACCTTGTAGCCGGCGAAATCGAGCAAGTTCGCCAGAGCGTCGCCGAACACCGCGCCGCGGCAGTGGCCGACATGCATGGGCCCGGTCGGGTTGGCGGAGACGTACTCGACGTTGACCGCCTCGCCCCTGCCGAGGCCGCTCATGCCATAGTCGCCGCCCTGTTTCAGGACCTCGTCGAGGACGCCCTGCCAGGCTTTGATATCGAGCGTGATGTTCAGGAAGCCAGGACCAGCGATCTCGACCTTGGCAAAACCTGGCTCAATGGCAAGCTTTGCCTTCAATGCCTCCGCAATGTCGCGTGGCTTCATTTTTGCGGGCTTCGCCAGCACCATCGCCGCATTCGAAGCGAGGTCGCCGTGACTGGAATCCCGCGTTGGCTCGAGATCGACGTTTCGCAGATCGAGATCGGCCGGCAGGACGCCGTCACGCTTCATATCCTCGAGCGCCAACACGACACGCTGGGCAACGTGGGCGAACACGCTCATGGCAAGCCTCTGGACGGAAACGATTATCGGCCCGGCAGCACGCGGACGCGGCGCTGGAGCCCATGTTGCCCGCGTAGCCCAGAACCTCGGGTGGGTCAAACGAGAGCTGGACCTTTTCAGACTGTCTACACGACGCCGAGCCGTAGCAGATCGTGCACGTGCACGATACCGACGGGGCGGCCGTCGGCGACGACGAAGAGCGCCGTGATGCGCGAACGGTTGAGCAGATCGAGCGCCGACGAGGCGAGGGCGGTCGGCGCGATCGATTTCGGCCGCTTGGTCATGATGTCGGCCGTGCGTGCCTCGAGTAGGCCTGCGCCCATATGGCGCCGCAAATCGCCGTCGGTGATTACGCCGGCGAGGCGGCCGTCGGCATCGACGACGCCGATGCAGCCGAACGACTTCTGCGTCATAGTGACAAGTGCTGTCGCCATGGTTTCAGTGGCCGCAACCAGCGGCAGGGCATCGCCCTTGTGCATGACATCAGCGACGAACTTCAGTTGAGCACCCAGCGAGCCGCCCGGGTGGAAGACCTTGAAATCGTGCGCGGTGAAGCCCTTGGCCTCGAGCAGCGCGATGGCGAGGCAATCCCCCAGGGCCAGCTGCATCGTCGTCGACGTGGTCGGCGCAAGGCCGTGCGGACAGGCTTCCTTGGCCTTGGGCAGTTCGAGCACAACGTCGGCCGCACGGCCCAGTGCCGATTCGGCGCGCGATGTCATCGCGATCAGCGGCACGTTGAAGCGCCGCGAGTAGGTGACGATGTTCTTTAGTTCCGCCGTCTCGCCGGACCACGAGATGGCGAGGATGGCGTCGTTCGGCCGGATCATGCCAAGATCGCCGTGCGAAGCCTCGGTTGGGTGCACGAAGAACGCCGGGCTTCCCGTCGACGCGAAGGTCGCGGCGATCTTCTGGCCGACATGGCCGGACTTGCCGATGCCGGTGACGATGATTCGTCCCTGCGCCGCTGCGAGTTGATCCACCGCGCGGGCGAACGGCGCGCCCATGCCGTTGCCGAGCGCCGCCGCCAGCGCCGCGATGCCTTCGCCTTCGATTTCGAGCGTGCGGACGGCCGCCAGAGCGGCGGGCGACGCCGCGACGCCTCGTGCCGGCTTCTTATCCGAGAGCTTGACGGCGATGCGGGCCATGTGGCGGGCCTTCCGGAGCTGGCAGTGAAATACCCTGAGACGATGGCAGTCTATCCGGTGGAGCATGCGATTCTCCAGTGCCTTGCAGGGATTCGATGCGAATTGTCACGGGAGACAGCGCATCGGTGCGCATCGGTGCCAGCCAGCTTCCCAACGTCAGCGCAAGCCCATAGGCTGCCGTCCGTCTCGCGCTCCATCCAGCCCAGCCCCCCGTGAAACTCACCGAATTCACCTCGTACGCGGATGCACAGCGCCATTTCGCGCCGGCAAAGCTGTGGGACCTGTTCGACGGCAACCGGGAGCGGCTCAATCTCGCGCATGAGTGCGTCGACCGGCATGCGACGAACCCCGATCGCATCGCCATCCGTATTGCGCATGCCGACGGTCGTGATGAGACCGTGACCTTTACGCGCCTCGCCGAAGCATCTTCCCAGGTGGCGCACATGTTGCGTGCCAAGGGCGTCGCCAAGGGTGACCGCGTGGCAATCATGCTGGAGCCCGGATTGGCGTTCTATGCGGCGCTGTTTGGGGCAATCAAGGCAGGCGCCATCGCCGTGCCGCTGTTCCTGCTGTTTGGGCCCGATGGCCTCAGGCTCCGCATCGACGACTGCAAACCGCGCGTTCTCGTGACCACGGCTGAAAAATGGGGCCAGACCCATGGGACTGCCCCCAACGCTCGTTCCATGGGCGTCGTCATCGCCGACGACGCTTTCATTGCATCGTTGGGCCAGTATCCGAGCACCTTCGCCTGGGACAGCACGGCCGACGACATGGCCGTCTACCAGTACACGTCGGGCACCACGCGCGAGCTGCCCGAGGCGGTGAAGCACACGCACCGCGCCATCGTCGTCGTCATGATCGCTGCGCTCTATGCGACGGGGATCAGGCCCGGCGAGGAGTTCTTCTGCCCGTCCTCGCCCGCCTGGGGCCACGGCATGTGGCATGGCACGCTGGCGCCACTCGCGCTCGGGCTCACCATCGGCACCTATGCCGGCCGGTTCGACGCGGACCGCCTCATGAAGGCGCTGGCCGACTATCGCGTGACCAACCTGTCGGCAGCCGCCACCCACTATCGCATGATGAAGATCGCAGGCACCGCGTC
Source organism: Hyphomicrobiales bacterium (assembly GCA_031418955.1). Lineage (GTDB taxonomy): Bacteria > Pseudomonadota > Alphaproteobacteria > Rhizobiales > Hyphomicrobiaceae. The sequence continues at coordinate 9,327 of JANOJW010000520.1, forward strand.
GCGCTATCGCTTCACCCTGCAGAAGCTCACGTTCACCGGCGAGCCGCTCGACAGCGACACGCGCACGTTCGCGCGCACAGCTTTCGGGCATGCCCCGCTCAGCTTCTACGGCACGACCGAGGTCGGCGTCGCGCTCGCGTCTTATCCCGGTGCGATTGATCTCGCGCCACCCGACGGTGCGCTCGGGCTGCCAATGCCGGGCATACGCGTCGAGGTGCAGGACGCGCACGGTCAGCCGTGTGCGCCGGGCACACTGGGCGAACTCATGCTCTGGCGGCGCGACCGCTGGATCCCGACCAAGGACCGCGGCTGGATCGACGCCAACGGCTGGTTCTTCCACGCTGGTCGCTCTGACGACGTGATCATCTCCGCGGGTTGGACGATGAGCGCGGTCGAGATCGAGGACATCTTGCTGAAGCATCCCGATGTGCGCGAAGCGGCGGTGATCGGCGTTCCCGACACGACGCGCGGGCTCGTCGTGAAGGCCTTCCTCGTAACGCCACGCGAAAGCGACGCGGCCTTCGTGCGCGAGATCCAGGACTTCGTGCGAACGCGACTGTCCGCGCACGAGTATCCGCGTCAGGTCGCCGTTGTCGCGGAGTTGCCAAAAACGCCGGCCGGCAAGGTCAACCGCAAGGTGCTACGCGAGCGAGAAGCCGCAACCATTAATCCGAAAGCATGAGGATCGCAGCGATGTCGTCGTCCAACCTGTTCCCGAAGATTACCGACGCGACGCTCGGCGACTTGCGCCGTCGCATCGGCGTGCCCATTACCGACACGGTCGAGCCGTGGTGTCACGAGGCGACGCGCGACAACATCCGTCATTACGCGCACGGCATCGGTGACGACAACCCGCTCTGGTGCGATCCCGATTACGCCGCGACGGCGCGCTACGGCACGATCGTGGCGCCGCCGTCGTTCTTGTTCGCGACCGACCGCATCATCTCGGGCTATGTCGGTGGGTTGCCTGGTGTGCACGCGATGTGGGCGGGCGCCGACTGGACCTGGCACCTGCCCTTGAAGCGCAACGACGAGATCCGAACCGAGGCCCACCTCAAGGACCTGATCGAGCACCAGACGCGCTTTGCCGGCCGCGCGGTGCAGCAGATCTATCACGTCAAGTTCCACAACCAGCACAACGAGCTGGTCGCCGAGGCCGACAGCTGGTGCTTCCGGACCGATCGCGATCACGCGCGCGAGGAAGGCACGAAGTACAAGGACGTGAAAGCCAAACCGCCGCACCGCTACACCGAGGCCGAGCTCGAGAAGGTCTGGCAGCTCTACGCCAAGGAGGAGGTGCGTGGCGCAACGCCTCGGCACTACGAGGACGTCAGTGTCGGCGACGCGCTGCCCACCATGGCCCAGGGCCCGATGACGGTGACCGGCTTCATCGCCTACGCGCAGGGTTGGGGCGGGCTTTACATCCGCGCCAACAAGCTCGCCTGGAAGATGATCCACCGGCACAAGGGCCTCGGCATTCCGAACCGCTTCGGCATCCCGGATTGCCCCGAGCGCGTGCATTGGGAGCCGGAGTTCGCACACATGGTCGGTGCCCCTGGCGCTTACGACTACGGCCCGGAACGCTGCTCGTGGCTCACGCACCACCTGACCAACTGGATGGGCGACGCCGGCTTCCTGCGCCGCGCCACCTGCAAGATCCGCCGCCATAATCCGGAAGGCGACCTGTTGTTCATCTCCGGCCAGGTGACGGGCAAGCGCGTCGAGAGCGGCCGCCATCTGGTCGACATCGCGCAGGAGGCCGTGAACCAGGACGGCGAGTTGTCCGTGCTCGGCACCGGCACGGTCGAGCTGCCGTCGCGCACATGAGCACGAACGCTGGATCCCAGCTTCGGATCAGCCGAAGCCCGGGATCTTGAAGGCGAGTGTCGCGCCGTTGAGCATCAGCAATGTGCCGGCCACGCCGAGCAATCCACTGAAGTACAACAGCACGTCGGTGCCCGCGATCAGCGCGACCGACGCCAGCACGATCGCGATCTGCAGCAGCGCCTGCGCGATGTCGAAGTAGGGATCCTTGCGGAAGGCGATATCGCGCTCCTTCTCGATGTCCTTGCCCTTGATCCAGAGCTCGTCCAGCCCCTCGTTGGTCTGCTTGTCCGAGGAGAACTTCTCGACGGTGTCGCGATAGTATTTGATCTTCGCTTCGACTGCGGCCTTCGCCTCGGCTGGCATGGCGGGTGTGGATTTGAGCAGCAGCTCGAGATCGTCGGCCGCGATCGTGAAGCTCGTGCGCCTGAGGTTCTTCGCCTGAAAGAAGCCCCACAGGTTCGAGGCATCTATGTTGGCGCGCATCGCGTCCTTGGACGCGTTGCCGCCAAGCGTCGTGCAAATCGCGAGCAGGGTCGCGAGAATGCCGACATAGATGCCGATCCACTTGGAACGGCGGTCGTCGGCCGGTTTCGTCTCGGTGATATCGCTCATGGCCATGGGGATTTTTCCTTGCGCCGTCAGTTGCCCACTCGCAACCGCGCGTTCTTGCCTTGCGCCGTCGGTTGCCCACCAGCAACCGGCGCGTCAGGCGATCAGGTCCTTGCGGCTCGCCACGCTGCCGTCGGCGTTGAGGCGGTAGACGATCGGCACGCCGGTTGCGAGTTCACGCTTGAGGATCTGCTCGCCCGTCAAGTTCTCGAGCTTCATGATCAGGGCGCGCAGCGAGTTGCCGTGGGCAGCGACCAGCACGTTCCTCCCGGCCTTCACCGCCGGCCAGATCTGCGCCTCGTAGTAGGGTAGCACGCGCGCGGCCGTGTCCTTGAGGCTCTCGCCGCCGGGCGGGGGCACATCGAAGCTGCGGCGCCAGATCAAGACCTGCTCCTCGCCCCACTTCTTGCGGGCATCGTCCTTGTTGAGGCCGGAAAGGTCGCCGTAGTCGCGCTCGTTGAGCTTGTGGTCGCGGATCGTCTCGAGCCCGATCTGGCCAAGCTCGGCGAGGATCAGATCGAGCGTGTGCTGGGCGCGGATGAGCACGCTCGTGTAGGCGATGTCGAACTTGAAGCCTTCGGCCTTGAGCAGCCGGCCGCCCTTCCTGGCCTCCTCGCGCCCCTTCTGGGTGAGGTCGGGATCCTTCCAGCCGGTGAACAGGTTGAGCTTGTTCCACTCGCTTTCGCCGTGGCGCACGAGCACGAGGACGTTGTTCATTCGAGGCTCCTGCCGGGAATTGCCATGCCGGGCTAAGCGTCTAGCAGGCTTCACCGCGCCTGTGATGGGGACGATTGCCGCAGCGGCGAGTCATGGTCAAAGGACGCGCCGTAGGCGGGTTCAAGCGCAACGCGTGAGCGTGGAGTGCCACCCCGCGCGGCACCCAGTGAGCCTGCGGTTGCTGGGTCGCGCTCGATCCGATGCTTGCGCCTCGTATCTCACTTGACGCCAGCCTACGATGCGACACCTCAGATCCCGAGCACGTCGGCCATGCTGAACAGGCCTGGCCCCTTGCCGCGGCCCCACATCGCGGCCTTGACCGCGCCGCGGCCGAAGATACCGCGGTCCGTCGCGATGTGAGAGAGCACGATGCGTTCGCCATCGGCTGCAAAGATCACGCTGTGCTCGCCGACCACGTTGCCGCCGCGCAAGGTGGCAAAGCCGATGTCGCCCTTGTTGCGCGCACCAGTATGACCGTCGCGAACGCGTACGCTCCTGTCCTTGAGCGATACCTTGCGGCCGTCGGCGGCGGCTTGGCCGAGCATCAGAGCCGTGCCGGACGGCGCGTCGATCTTGTGCTTGTGGTGCATCTCCAGAACCTCGATGTCGAAGTCGGCGTCGAGCGCTTCGGCAACCTTTCGCGTCACCGCCGCTAGCAGATTGACACCGAGGCTCATGTTGCCGGCCTTGACGATGGTTGCGTGGCGCGCGGCGGCCTTGATCGCGGCCTCCTGTTCCTCGTTGAACCCGGTGGTGCCGATGACGTGCACGATGCGCGCGTTGGCGGTGAGGCCCGCAAGCTCCACTGTCGCCGTCGGCACGGTGAAATCGAGGATCCCGTCGACCTTCGAGATCACGTCGAGGGGATCGTCGGTGATCGCGACCCCGACCTTGCCTAGCCCCGCGAGCAGGCCGACGTCCTGGCCGAGCGCGATCGAGCCCGCCGGCTCGATGGCGCCGGCGATCACGCAGCCCTCCATGCCGTGCACGATGCGGGTCAGCTCGCGGCCCATGCGGCCGGCCGCTCCCATGATGGCGAGCTTCATGTCGGCCATGGACTTGGTCTCCCGTTGGCTGCGCGCCGGCTGGCTGATCTTGCGGGTATAACAACAGGCGCTAAGTCGCGGAAGGCGTCCCTGAGACTGACAACGAGGCATACCGACCGGACCTGTGTTGTCGAGCGCACCCCCCAGGCGCTAACGTCAGTGCATGGGCACATGTCGTGCGCGGCATGCGAGCGAGGAGCCGACGGATGCAAGTTGTCGATGCGCAGATCCACCTCTGGGCCAAAGGCACCACTCTGCCCCCGCACCGTGCAACGCCTTTTCTCGTCGATGAGGCGCTGGCGGACATGGACGCGGCGGGCGTCGATGCGGCGGTGCTGCATCCGCCGAGTTGGGACCCCGACTCTGGCTCCCTGGCCGAGGCTGCCGCCCGCGCGCATCCCAAGCGTTTCGCAATCCTCGGTCAATTCGCCCTTGAGAAACCGGAGAGCCGTGCTCTGATCGCCACCTGGAAGCAACGGCCCGGCATGCTTGGCCTGCGCTTCGCATTCATGCGGGAAGGTGCAGCGAGGCAGTTTACCGACGGCACCATCGATTGGCTCTGGCCTGCAGCAGAAAAGGCGCAGATTCCCATCGCGCTGTTGGTGCCGGATCATCTGCCGCGCGTCGGTGAGGTCGCGGCGCGACATCCGGGTCTCAAGCTGATGGTCGACCACATGGGCACGCTTCGTGGCGCCAAGGGCGATGCCGCATTTCCGAACATGGACAAGCTGGTTGCATTGGCCAAGCACCGCAACGTCGCCGTGAAGCTCACCGGCGGCCCCTTCTACGCCGACGATCCCTACCCCTTCACAAGTCTACACAAGCATTACCACCGCATATACGAGGCATACGGCGCAAATCGCATGTTCTGGGGCACCGACATCACCAAGATGCCGTGCTCGTGGAAGCAATGCGTTACGCACTTCCGCGACGGGATCGATTGGATCCCGAAGGACGATATGGACTTGATCATGGGGCGCGCACTCTGCAATTGGATCGGCTGGAAGCGGTGAGGCCGACCCTGCCGGGCTGTGCGACGTCGAGGAGATGCCAATGAGCGCGCCCGCTGCAAGCCGTCCCAATCTGCCGCTGGCGGGTATCACCGTGATCGATCTCGGTCAGATCTATCAGGGGCCCTACGCCACGCTGCTGATGGCAAAGGCGGGGGCTCGGGTCATCAAGGTCGAGCCGAAAACCGGAGAGCCGGCGCGTGCGCGCGCACTGGTCGGACAGAGCGCGACGTTTCCGTTCGCGATGCTCAACTCCAACAAGCAGGCGGTGACGCTCGACCTGAAGCACGCGAAAGGCAAAGCGCTACTGCGACAGATGGTGGCGAAGGCCGACGTGCTGCTGGAGAACTTTGCGCCAGGCGTGATGGACAGGCTGGGTGTTGGCTACACGGTCCTCTCGCAGATCAATCCACGTCTCGTCTACGGCTCGGGGACGGGATACGGGCTCGACGGCCCCGATCGCGACAATCTCGCCATGGATCTCACCGTGCAGGCGATGTCGGGCGTCATGAGCATCACCGGCTTTCCCGATGGGCCGCCGCTCAAGGCTGGGCCGGCGATCGTCGATTTCATGAGCGGCATTCACCTCTACGCAGCCGTGGTGACCGCGCTCTATGATCGCTCGGTCACCGGCAACGGCCGCCTCGTCGAGGTGGCGATGCAGGAGACGATCTATCCAGCGCTCGCCTCGAACCTGTCGTTCCTGCACAACTCCGCAGGCGGCCTGCCGCCGCGCACCGGCAACAAGCACGGTGGCTTGGCGATCGCGCCCTACAACGTCTATGCGACATCCGACGGACATATCGCCATCAACGTCGTGAAAGAAGTGCACTGGCAGGGGCTGCTGGACGCCATGGGGCGGCCGGATCTCAAGTCCGAGCCGCGCTATGCGTCGAATGCACTGCGCGTGAAGATCATGGATGAAGTGGATGGTCTGGTCGAGGCTTGGACGCGCACGTTGCGCCGCGACGACATCATGGCGCTGCTCAAGAGCCATCGTGTGCCGTCGGCTGCAGTCCGCAATCTGCGCGAGGTGATGAACGATCCCCACATGCATCAGCGCGGGATGCTCGAGCACATCGATCATCCAGACCTCGGCGACATCGTCGTGCCGACATCTCCGCTGCGCTATCACGGCGCCGACAAGGTCAAGACGACACCGAGCCCCAGGGTCGGCGAGCACAACGCCGAGGTGTATGGCGGTTGGCTCGGTTTGGGGACCGCAGAGATCGAGGCGTTGAAGGCAGAGGGCGCAATCTGACGTTCGCCGGAGCAATCGTACGATCGGTCCGCGGGCTCAGCTCTGCTCGCGTGACAGAAACGCGGCCAAGCGCACCTTGAGGTCGTCGGAGATCGCCTTGGCGGCCCGGTTCTCGGCGTCCTCGCGGGCGCGGACGTTCGAGTAGATGGACTGGAAGCGGTCGAAGTTGGCGCGGCCGTGGCTTGTCCCCCGCAGCAGCACCTTCTTTGACACCATATCGATCAAAGTGAACGAGGCGTCGAGCGAATAGACGCTGCTCATCGCCTCGCCGGTCGCCTTCACGTTGGTTGCACCGAGGGATTCGCGAATGCTGATGTCGAGGCGGTAGCGCGGCTCTGCCGGCAGTCCGCCCCCGGTGTTGTTGAAGATCAGCTCGTTGCGGATTCGTTGGCCGACGCGGCTCGGGATTGGCGCGATCTGCATCGCGGCCATCTTCTCGTCGAGACGCGGGCTAGAGCCGACCTGGGCGTACATCGGGCGGAAGCCGCTGCCGTCGGCACAGCCGGCGACCAGCAGGCCCAAGAGCGCGGCCGCGGCGACACGACGAGCCGCTCCGCCGGTGTTGCGGCGGGCGTTCAGTGGCCGATCTCGCTCACACAACCACATTCACGATCCTTTGCGGCACCACGATCACCTTCTTCGGCGGCTTGCCCTCCAGGGCCCGCACCACCGCTTCCAGCTTCAGCGCCGCGGCTTCGACCTCGTCCTTCGAAGCATCGCGCCGGACAGTCACTTCGTCCCGACGCTTGCCGTTAACCTGTACGGCGATCACGACTGTATCGTCAACGAGCAAGGCTTTTTCGGGCCGGGGCCAGGGCTGTTCTACCAGCAGGGTGTTGTATCCGAGCCGCGCCCAGCACTCCTCGCCCAGGTGCGGCATCATGGGACCGAGCATCTGGATCAGCAATTCAGCCCCCTCCCGGACCGCCCAATCCACGCCCTCCTGGCTGCCCTTCAGCTGCCCACCCGCAGCCGGGCCGCCGGTTTTGCTCAGGGCGGCTGAAAGGGCGTTCGAGAGTTCGTAGAGCTGGGCCACAGCCACGTTGAACCGAAGGCCCTCGATGTTGCGGCCGACGGCGTCCAGCGCCTTGTGGGCGGTACGGCGAAGCTCCAAGGCCTCGGGACAGAAATCCGGTGGCATCTTCGCGCCCTGCTTGGCGCCTTTCTCCACGACCTCGTCGATCATGCGCCAGACGCGCTGAATGAAGCGGCCAGCGCCCGCGACGCCGGATTCCGTCCAGATCACATCGCGCTCGGGGGGTGAGTCCGAGAGCATGAACCAGCGGGCG
>JANOJW010000521.1:0-4739 GCA_031418955.1 Hyphomicrobiales bacterium
GGCGCCTGGGGCTGGAAGACGGCCTACAAGGAAGGCATCGCCACCTGACCTTGCCGCACATGGGCGGCCTCGACGTAGGCCGCTTGGCGCAAGAGACAACGAAACCATGAAACCCGCCAAGGGTTCGTTGGGACTCGGGACCCCAGGGAGAAACGAGAAATGATGCGACATGAAGAGCCGCCACCGCGTCGTGATGCGTCGGCTGCATCCTGGCTGAAGATGGCGCTGCGGGTACTCGCGGTCGTAGTACTCGGTTGCGTCGTCGCGGCCAACGAGGCATCGGCGCAGCAACCGAAAACCGTCAACCCGACCGCCGACTCGGTGAAGGAGCAGCAGCTCCTGGATGCGCTGAAGGCGGGCGGTCCGAACGCGCCCGGCTCCATTGGTGGCCGCGTTTCGATCCCCGACAAGCAGTCGGGCAAGCTCATCCAGCCGGCCGGTCAGGACTGGCGCAGCTTCCACCAGGGCACGCTGCGGCTGGTCGGCGGCGCGGCGATCCTCGGCATGCTGGCGCTCGTCACGATGTTCTTCATGACGCGGGGCCGCATCCGAATCTCGAAAGGGTTCTCGGGACAAACCGTCGTGCGGTTCGGCGGGCTCGACCGGTTCGCGCACTGGCTCACGGCGATCTCGTTCATCTTGCTGGGCTTCAGCGGGCTGAACCTGACCTTCGGCAAGAGCGTGTTGCTGCCGTTCATCGGGCCTGAGGCGTTCTCCCACGTCGCGCTGCTCGGCAAGCTCGTGCACAACTACGTGAGCTTCGCCTTCGCGCTCGGCCTCATCCTGATGTTCGTGCTGTGGGTGAAGGACAACTTCCCGCATCCGCGCGACATCGTGTGGCTGTTCAAGGGCGGTGGTATCTTCGGCTCGTCGCATCCGCCGGCTGGACGCTTCAACTTTGGCCAGAAGCTGATCTTCTGGTCGGTGATCGTCGGCGGCGCCGGTATCGCGTGGTCGGGCTACATGCTGATGTTTCCGTTCCAATTCGGCGATGTGGCGGCCATGCAGTTCGCGGGTACGGTGCACGGCCTCCTCGCCCTGATCCTGATCGCCATCATCATCGCGCACATCTACATCGGCTCGCTCGGCATGCAGGGCGCGTTCTCGGCGATGGGCTCGGGCAAGGTCGACGCCAACTGGGCACGTGAGCACCACTCCGTCTGGGCCGACAAGGTCATCGGTCCCGTGCGCCCACCGGCTGCGCCGCCGCGTCCGACACCGGCCGAGTGAGCGAACAAGGGAACACGACATGAAAGCTTTTCTCGCCGCGTTGCTGACCGTCGCCGCCATCGGCTTTGCGTCGGCGTTTGTTCTCGAGAGCTTCCAGCGGACGGTCGACAGCCAGCATGCGGGCTCGGGCGCGCGACCCGATCCCGAGCCCAAGCTTCGAGACAAGCTCGAGAAGCCGAAGAGCTAGAGGCACGTTCCGGTGCCGCGCCGACTTCGAAGTATCGTCCTGGCGCTGGCGGCCGCACTGGCAGCCGGCGTCTTGGCTTTGGGGCCACGCGCCGGGGCACAATCGCCGCCGGCGTCAAGCCGTGCCGGGCCCACCTCTGACCCGGCACTGCGCGGCCACGGCGGCCCGATCCGTGCGCTGGCCGTCCTCGACGACACCACGATCGCAACCGGCGGCTTCGACACGGCGATCATTGTTTGGGATGTCGCTGGGCGCTCGGCGCGACGCGTGCTGCGCGGCCACGATGGAACGGTGAACGCACTGATCGCACTCCCCGACGGCTGCCTCGTCTCCGGTGGCGAGGACGGGCGCATCGCCCGCTGGTGCGCAAGTTTGATCACGCCCCTGCAGGAGGCCGGCGGCGACAGTGCGGACCTGAAAGGTCCGATCGCCACGCTCGCCGTGTCGCGCGACGGAGCGTGGCTCGCGAGCGGCGCGTGGAGCCGCGAGGTGCGCCTCTGGCCTCTCGCTGGAGCTGCCTCGCGCACTGGCAGCTTCGAGCCCGGCCGCGTCATCGCCGAGCACAAGGGGCCGGTCACGGGCGTCGCGTTCGTGGCCGGCGGCAGTTTGGGCGACAGCGGGACGATCGTCAGTGTCAGCTACGACGGCGAGGTGCGGCTGACCAGCATCGGCGCCGGCACCGATCACACCGGCGAGCCGCCGCGGCTACAGCGACAGTTGCAACTGCCAACCGCGCTCAACGGCCTCAGCGTTCTGCCCGACGGCCGCATCGTGCTCACCGCCGCCGATGGCCGCGTGCGCGTGCTCAAGGCCGACCTCTCACCCGACTTCGAGATCGAGTTGCCGGATGGCCCGCTGACCGCCGTCGCGATCTCGTTCGACGGCCGCATGATCGCTGCCGCCGGCATGCGCACGCCGGTGACACTGATCGATGTGCCGAGCCGTCAGGCCGTGCGCCGCATCCTGGGCCCGGGCCTGCCGGTCTGGGCGCTGGCCTTCTCGCGCGACGGGCGACATCTGTTCACCGGCGGCGCCGACCGTGCGCTGCGCCAGTGGACGGTCGCGACCGGCGAGCCTGTCGGTGACCCCGTTGCCAAGCCCGCCGACGTGCTCGTGACTGCAGCCGACACGCATCCAGGCGCTCGCGTGTTCCGCGCCTGCGTCGCCTGCCATGCGACGGGCGCCGAGGATGACCATCGCGCCGGCCCGACGCTGCACGGCATCATGGGGCGCCGCATCGGCACGGCCGTGGGCTACGTCTACTCGGACGCCTTGCGGTCGTTGGACATCATCTGGTCGCCGGAGACTATTTCGCGATTGTTCGAGATCGGCCCCAACGCCATGACGCCGGGCACCAAGATGCCGGAGCAGCGGGTGAGGGACCCAGCCGAGCGGCGCGCGCTCGTCGAGTGGCTGACGCAAGCGACGCGCCGCGTGCCTTGACCGGGCGGCGTCATTGCGCAGCAGCGGGAGTGCGCGATCCGGCCTAGAAGGCGCGGCTGCCGGGATCGACCGCGTGGGGTGATCTGCGCTACAGATGGTCCACCCCAGCGAGGCCCAGGAGAACCCCTATGATCCACGAGCTCAGAATTTACACCCTGCGCGCCGGCAGCATCGCCGAGGTCGCCAGGAATTCGGGCCAAGTCGGCCGCGCCATCCGTGGCGACAATTACGGCCGCCTCGAGGGCTATTGGTTGACCGAGATCGGCCAGCTCAACAAGGTCGTACACCTGTGGAGCTACAAGGACCTCAACGAGCGCGCGCGGCTGCGCGAGGACCTGTCGAAGAACGAGCGGTGGGCGAAGGAGTACATTCCCCTGATCCGACCGCATCTGCTGCGCCAGGATATCCGCCTGCTCAATCCCGTGTTGCCGCTGAAGGCGCCGTCGGGCAAGAACGTCTACGAGCTGCGCTACTACCGCACCCAGCCCGGCGCTGTAAAAACCTGGACCAAGAACTTCGTCGAGGCGCTGCCCGTGCGCGAGAAGCACTCGAAGATCGTGGGGCTGTGGAATACCGAGGCCGGCCAACCGAACGAGGTGATGCACCTGTGGGCCTATTCCGACCTCAACGCCCGGGCCGCTGCACGCGGCGCGGCTGCCGCAGATCCCGCCTGGCAGGCCTTCGTGAAGTCGGCCGGCGGTCTCCTCGACGAGCTGGAGAACATGGTGATGCTGCCCGCGGACCACTCGCCGCTGAAGTGAGCGTCGACGCGCGGGAGCCTGCAGGGGCATCGCTTGATCAGCTGACGGCGAGAGCGACATGTCGCCTCGTCGAGCGTGGCGACATGTCGTGCTTGTTTTTGTGAAAGGGGCGGCATGGAAAGCTGGTCGAGCCCCCACACTGGCAGGGCAATCGCGTTTGCCTGATCAATTTTGTCGAGCGGCCTCCCTCCCCCGTCATCGCGGAGCGATGCTCCGCATCGACAAGGGGGAAGGGAGAAGCAGAGGTAAGGCGTCGTCCTGCTCGTCCTGCCGGTCCAATATTCCCAAATGCGATTGCCCGCACTGGGGAGACGCGCCATCCAATCAGCGACGACTGGATGGCGCCCGGGTAGGGCTGAGACGAGCACCTATTGCAAGGTGTTTGTTGATTCCAGAACCTTCGCCAGGTCAGCTGCACCGCTGTCACCAACCGCCGCGAGCATCTGCAATTGATCCGCAAAGATCGGCGCGTAGCCTGCCCGATTGTTCGCCACGACCCGCACCGACCCGTTCACGAGATCGAGTTCAATGGACTTCACGATCGTCCGGCCGTCGCTGAGTTCGACCTCGATCTTCAGATCCAAACTGGTGGACGCCGGCGGTACTCGGCCAACCAACACATCCGATGACGGCTGCTCGAGCCAACGTGGCAAAGGACTCCCGTCGGGTCTCGTGACCCGGTAAGTCAGCACAGGCGCCGCGCCGCCCCTTGCCAGGTCCTCCAAGATCACGGTCAGGGTGCCATCCCGAATGACAGTTTCGACACGAATATTGCCGCTATTGGGGATCGTCAACGACCGATCCTCCGATCCGAATTGGAGGGAACCGCTGAACTGTTGCGTCGGCCAAAGAGCAGATGAAGAATCCCAATCGTACGAGCGACGGTGTTCGTTTTGCCAGATCCGTGACAGCCGAAGAGACTCGGCCAGGAGTGACGGCTGCAACCCGATCTCGACGATCGCAGAGTTGACTGGAGCGATCCTCGCTCCGTCACGTGATCCGCCTGCAACCCCGTAGTCGGGCTGGTGCGGCAGTGCCTCGAACAGGGCGACGACCTTGGCATGAACGGTCGGCGAGGTGTTGCCGGCGTCGTCAACTTGTGCCGCCGTGACATCGCC
>JANOJW010000522.1:0-16105 GCA_031418955.1 Hyphomicrobiales bacterium
GCCGAACGGGCGATGCGAACCGATCTCATGAGGCCTTCAGTTTGGCACACAGGCCGGCCATGAAGGCGGCCGAGTTCACATCGAACTCATCGAGTGACTGCACTTGTCCACGCTTGAAATCCTCGCGGCCCTCCTCGATCCCGGCAAGTTCCTCAGGCGTGAAGTCTAACGGCTCTGCATTTGCCGCGACGGCTTCCACGCGTGTGAGGACGTCTGCCTGAACCGCCTCCGGCAGGAGCGGCCACAGTTCGACGATGCGATCGAGTGATTTCGTTGTCATGGGCTAAGTCTAGCACAGCGATCAAGGTGTTGACAGCGCGCGATCTTCAACGATCACTTCGGTTGGCAACCTTCGAACCTCACTCGTCACCGTCATCGACGAGCCGGTCGACGCGCTGGGCCAGCGCTGCCTGATAGGCTCGCACGACGACATGTGCCGGGCGTGGCGGCACATCGGGTAGCGTCGGGCGCGGCCGCAACCGCGTGCGGTCGCGGTCGAGGGTGATCGCTGTCATCCGGTGGGCGATACCGAGCGCCTGGAGGGCCTCGTAGTAGGGCTGCCAGAACGTGCCCAATGCATCGCGAGCCGCGGCCTGCGCCACCGACCCGGACGCCAGCGGCCGCGCCGGTTGCGCATTGAGCCACGTGGTCACGGCCTGCCAGATCGGGGGCGGCGCCCGCCGGTTGCGGGGCCCGCGCAGTTGCGTGATGGCCGCCGAGGTCGGATCCTCGGCCCGGATCGCCAGCTCCATGTCCGCGACGGGCCGCCCGTCGCGGCGGACGCTGAAGATGCGCACGCGCCCGTAGGCCAGGTGCGCCGAGTATTGGTCGAGGCAGTTCTCCATGACGATCGCTTCGGCGACGAAGTCCTCGACCGTGCTCAACTGCACGATATCGAAGCCGTTGACGCAACCATTGCTGAACCAAGGATCGCGTCCCGCATCGGCCAACGCGCCGACGAGGTCGATGCGCTTCCTCCAGATCGCGATTTCGTCGATCGCCCGCTTCAGGCCGAGCGACGCCGTCCAGGGATCGCGGATCAGGCGGCGGCCGGGTGCGGCCGTCGTCACGCTGGCCCAGGCCCAGGCCATGGCCCACTGGAAGGACTCGTCGCTCGTCAAGGGTGGCAGCAGCCGCGGCTCGCGCGCGACCCAGAGCGCCAGATCGCGCCCGCCGAGCTTCAGGCCCACGAGCACACGGTCGAGCCAGACGCCGCACTCGGTCGCACTTTCCGGAATGCGGTTCAGCATCTCGTTGCCGAAGGGTTCGTCCGCCGGCAATGGCGGCAGCGGCTCGGTGAGCACGGGAGCATGAAGCTTGCGGGTCCAGAACGGGAGCCCGAGCTCGTGGGCTGCCTCTTTCAGCGGTTGGCCGTCGCAGATCGCACGAAAAGCCGCCTCGCGCTGACGCACGGTGCCATAGCCGGTCGCCAGCGCAAACAGCAGCGCCGGGAAGCTATCCGCCAGATCTTCGACCGCAGGCGCAGACGCCGTCAGGCCCGCCACATAGGTCCGGAATGGCGGTCGGAATGCGTGCAGTCGTCTACGCCGCCGCGACGCCTTGGTTTCTAGACGCGGCAACAGGATGGAGTTCAAAGGCCGCACGCCGGACTCTCCCCTGGCATGTGCGCCCACCAGCCCTCAAGAGGTAGGTTAACAAGATGGCAAAAGCCAGGGCAGCGGGGGGGCAGAAACAGCGAGAAAAGCGAGTTCTTGGAGAACAATACGGCTCGTGAGCGAGGACTGTGGCGCGGATGCATCGATTCGCGGTGTTATGTCACCGCTGAGGGTAATCAATGGACTATTTCAACGCCGCCAATGCCTTTTCGAAGCCGGCAAGCGAGATCGGGATGCCGATGCCGGCCTCCTCGGTCTGGAAGATGATGAACACGGCGGTCTTGCCGGTTTTGAGCTGCTCGACGAGCTTGTCCTCGACGACGACCTGCGCATAACAAGCGAAGTTGTGGCAGCGAAGGAACGGGGCGTTGCCCACATCCTTGTCGTCGATCTTGAGGCCGAGCCCCGGCGGCAGCAGCACGCCGAGCGGAGCAAATACACGTAACACGCGGGTGTTGTTGGTGAATTTCTGGAAATAGACGGTCAGGCCGACGTTGTTGCGGTCCTCGGCCGTAACGCTCTGCACCAGGGCGCAGGCCTCGGCCTTGGAGCCCGGCGGCGGCGGGCGGCAGACGACCTGCCAGTCGCCGTGCTGGGCTTTCACGGTGCCGTCTTGCGCATTTGCCGACGTGACGGTGGCGCCCAGCCCAGTGACAAGGCCGGTGACAAGTACTGCCGCGGCTGCAAGCGAACGGATCAGCGCAGGCAGCACGGCGCTCGGCATCGCAGTCTCCGTCGATCTGGCCGATTGTCCGGCCTGGCCATGGGGCGCTGGACCCCCGCCGCCCGCGATACACCCGATTGATGCGTTGGCGCCAGCATGGGTGCTCTCGCAGGCAATTTAGGCCAAAGTTCGCCCCGCCCAAACACCGTGGCACGCCCGGCGGACGCCCGGCGGTGTTTGGGCGGATGTTTGGAGCGATATGCCGCACGGCGGCGGGCTTGAGTCCGTTCCGACCGTCATGCTCATGTTCGACCGAACTTTATAGGCTCTGCCATGCGTGCGTGCACGGCGGTCGCGGTCGCTCGCTCGTTCGTAATTTCGGCGACTCGATCATGCCGCCTTGGCAGTGCAATCAGATATACGGGTCGCCGAAGGACAGCGGCGGCAGGCGAGGAACCGGTAGGATGGAATCGATGACGAAGCGGTGGCAGCTCGCACTCGCGAGCGCGCTGTTGGGATCGACGGCGCTGGTCCTTGGGACGTTCGACGCCTCGGCTCAGACGACCGGCCAGCCGCTGCCCTGGCAAAAGGGGTTGCAAGCGCCGGTGACAGCGATCGCCGAGGAGATCAACTGGTTCCACGATTGGGTCAATATCGTCATCTGCCTGATCGCGGCGTTCGTGCTGCTGCTGATGATCTTCGTGGCCGTACGGTTTCGCGAAGGCGCCCATCCGGTGCCCTCCAAGACCTCGCACAATTCCGCGCTCGAGGTGGCCTGGACCTTCATTCCGGTGCTCATCCTCGTCGTGATCGCCATCCCGTCGTTCAAGATGCTGTTCCACCAGTACACCTATCCGACGCCTGATCTGACCATCAAAGCCACGGGCAACCAGTGGAACTGGACCCACAGCTACCCCGACCACATGATGGCCAACAACCGGCCGGTGGAATTCGTCTCGACGATGTTGCAGGACAACGAGCGCCAGGCGCTGATCACCAAAGGCATTCCGGCCGCGCAAGTGCCCCGCCTGCTCGCGGTCAACAACGAAGTGGTGGTGCCGGTCAACAAGGTCGTGCATGTGATCGTTACGGCGAGCGACGTCATTCACAACTGGACGATCCCGGCATTCGGCTCGAAGGTCGACGCCGTGCCGGGGCGCACCACGGCGACATGGTTCCGCGCCAAGCAGGAAGGCGTGTACTTCGGTCAATGCTCGGAGCTGTGCGGCAAGGACCACGCGTTCATGCCAATCGCCGTTCGCGTCGTGAAGGACCAGGTGTTCAACGATTGGATGGCGGCGATGAAGGCGCGTGACCGGACCAAGGCTCGCGAGATCATCGAGAAGGCTGCGATCGAGCACGGCGGCGCCGGTGTGAAGACCGCCGGCACTCCCGATGGGGGCCAGCTGGCCGCCGTTCCCGCGCGTTAAGCCGACATCGAGGCAGTCAGAACCGCCTCGCAAAGAGCCAAGCCCGGTATTCCGGGCCGAGATAGACCGACCATCAAGGCGACCGCCATGGCCAACGCACACGCCAATCACGATCACAGCCACGATGCCGAGCACTCCTACGGCATGGGCCGCTGGCTATTCTCGACGAACCACAAAGACATCGGCACGATGTACCTGATCTTCGCCATGATGGCGGGTGTGGTCGGTGGCTTCTTGTCGGTGATGATGCGGCTCGAGCTGCAGGAGCCGGGCATGCAGTGGTTCGCCAATCCGCACACGTTCAACGTGTTCGTGACCGGCCACGGCCTCATCATGGTATTCTTCATGGTGATGCCGGCGATGATCGGCGGCTTCGGCAACTGGTTTGTGCCGCTGCACATCGGGGCGCCGGACATGGCGTTCCCGCGCATGAACAACATCTCGTTCTGGCTGCTGCCCGCGTCGTTCGCGCTGCTCGTCATCTCGATGTTCGTCGAAGGAGCAGGCCCGTGCACGGCGACTGACCGGTCGGGTTGCGGCGTTGGCGGCGGCTGGACTGTTTACGCCCCGCTCTCGACGACTGGGCATCCGGGTCCGGCCATGGATTTCGCGATCCTGTCGCTGCACCTCGCGGGTGCGTCGTCGATCCTCGGTGCGATCAACTTCATCACCACCATTTTCAATATGCGCACGCCAGGCATGACGCTGCACAAGATGCCGCTGTTCGTGTGGTCGGTGCTGGTGACGGCCTTCCTGCTGCTGCTGTCGCTCCCCGTTCTCGCCGGCGCGATCACCATGCTGCTGACCGATCGCAACTTCGGCACGACCTTCTTCTCGGCGGCCGGCGGCGGTGATCCGCTGCTCTATCAGCATCTGTTCTGGTTCTTCGGGCATCCCGAAGTCTACATCCTGATCCTGCCCGGTTTCGGCATGATCAGCCACATCGTGTCGACGTTCTCGCGCAAGCCCGTATTCGGCTATCTCGGCATGGCCTATGCCATGGTCGCGATCGGCGTCGTCGGCTTCGTCGTGTGGGCGCACCACATGTACACGTCCGGCATGGGGGTGCAGGCGCAGGCCTACTTCATCTTCGCGACGATGGTGATCGCTGTCCCGACAGGCGTGAAGATCTTCTCGTGGATCGCGACGATGTGGGGCGGCTCGATCCGCTTCACGGTGCCGATGCTCTGGGCGTTCGGCTTCATCTTCCTGTTCACGGTCGGTGGCGTCACCGGCGTGATGCTGGCCAATGCCGGCGTCGACCGCGCTCTGCACGACACCTACTATGTCGTCGCTCACTTCCACTACGTGCTCTCGCTCGGCGCCGTGTTCGCGATCTTCGCCGGCTGGTATTACTGGTTCCCGAAAATGTCGGGCTACATGTATAACGAGACGATCGGCAAGGTTCATTTCTGGCTGACTTTCATCGGCGCCAACGTGCTGTTCTTCCCGCAGCACTTCCTGGGTCTCGCGGGCATGCCGCGCCGCTACGTCGACTACCCGGATGCCTTCGCGGGCTGGAACAAGATCTCGTCCTACGGCTCGTACATGACGGCTGCGGCAACGATCATCTTCTTCATCGGCGTCGCCCTGGCATTCATCCGCAAGCAGAAGGCTGGCGATAATCCATGGGGCGAGGGCGCCGACACGCTCGAGTGGACGTTGCCATCCCCGCCGGCATTCCACTCGTTCGAGACGCTGCCGAAGCTCCCCGCGAGCCCCGACCATCACTAACGTCAGCGCTCGGGGTTGCAGCAGGAGGGTTTGACAAAGGTTATACCAAAAGGTATAACTTTGGTATGAAAACGGCTATCTCTATTCCAGACGACCTCTTTCGAGAGGCCGAGAAGCTTGCTGAACAGCTTGAGCTTTCGCGCAGCGCCCTCTACGCGAAAGCTCTCAAAGAGCTGCTCGAACGCCTCAAGGACGAGGCGGTCACGGCGCAGATCAATGCCGCCCTCGTGGCGGCGCCCTCCGAAACCGATCCGTTCGTGATCGAAGCCGCCCGCCGGGGTTTCAGGAGCGAGGGCGGCAGCTGGTGAGACGCGGAGAGATTTGGTGGGTGGATCTAGGGTTGCCCGTCGGTTCTGCGCCTGGGTACACGCGCCCGAGCATCATCGTATCTGCGGATCGCTTCAATCGCTCAAAAATCGCAACGGTGACTGTGGTTCCGGTCTATTCCAATCTTGTTCTTGCCGGTCACCCAGGAAACGTGTTGCTCAGGGCACACGCAACCGGTCTTGATCGGGACTCGGTTGCGAATGTCACCCAAGTGGCATCCGTCGACCGCACACAGTTGACTAACTGCCTCGGTGCCGTTCCGCCGTCACTCATGGCTCAGGTCGATGATGGCCTGAGGCTTGCGCTCCAGCTCTAGAGCGCTGTCCAGCCCATCCGCCGCATTGCGAGGCCCAAAAGGCCGTGTCATGACCTCGGTGGTTGTAAGCGAAATGGTCCTGCTCCCGAACCATGTCCAACGTCGGTTTGACATCACAAGCAACTGGTGACGCCGTCCCCCTTGGCGGCTCGCTCGGCGATTATGTGGCGCTGCTCAAGCCGCGCGTGATGTCGCTCGTCGTGTTCACGGCGTTGACCGGCCTGATGCTGGCGCCGGGCCGGATCCATCCATTGATCGGGTTCATCGCGATCCTCGCGATTGCCGTCGGCGCAGGGGCGAGCGGCGCGCTCAACATGTGGTGGGATGCCGACATAGATGCGCGGATGGAGCGTACCAGCCAGCGTCCCGTACCGGCCGGGCGCGTGACCCCGGACGAGGCGCTCACCTTCGGAATGATCTTGTCGATCGGCTCGGTGGTGACGCTTGGCGTGCTGGTCAACTGGGTGGCGGCCTGCCTGCTCGCTTTCACCATCGCTTTTTACGTCGTGGTCTACACGATGTGGCTGAAGCGCTCGACGCCCCAGAACATCGTGATCGGCGGTGCGGCGGGTGCGTTCCCGCCGATGATCGGGTGGGCGGCGGTGAGCGGCGACATCACGCTCGATAGCTTCCTTTTGTTCCTCATCATCTTCGTGTGGACGCCGCCGCATTTCTGGGCGCTGGCGCTCGTCAAGTCCGACGACTATGCGCGCGTCGGCGTGCCCATGCTGCCGGTGGTGGCTGGTGCACACGAAACGCGCCGCCAGATCGTCATCTACAGCGCGCTGCTGGTGCCGCTCGCCTGCCTGCCGGCCGCGACCGGGCTCGGGGGTGTCGCCTACGGCATCGCCGCGATCGTGCTCGGCGGCGTGTTCATGGCGCTGGCGATCAAGGTGTGGCGCGTGACCGAAGGGCCTGAGGCTACACGCGCCTGCTGGCAGTTGTTCGGCTTCTCGATCCTCTACCTGTTCCTTCTGTTCGCCGTGCTGCTTGCCGAGCGCCTGTGGATCTGGAGCGCGTGATGAGAGGTGAGAGCGTCATGGCCGGCGAAACGCCGCAACAGTACGGGGACGACCTCATCCGTAAGGGCTGGTGGGCCGTAGCGGCGTTGATTGTTGTTGCCGAGCTGATCGGACTCGCCGTGGGCCTCTCTCGCACACTCTCCTTCCGCTTGCCGGTGACGCTCGGGGTGATTGCGCTCGCCGCCTCGATCTACGCGTTCCAACGCACGCCGGTCGCGCGGCGACCGCAGAAGCTGCGCTCCATAGCCATCGCGCTGATGCTCGGGGGGCTGGTGGCGATGTTCTACGCTGCGACGATCGTGCGTCTGGGTGGCAACGTCTTGAACAGACCGTTGTGAGAGGATTGGCGAATCGCATGAACGGGCACGGCACATCGGCGACACGCACGCGGAGCCACCTCCGCGTCGCGGCCGTGTGCGCGGGCGTCGCCGCGGGCATGCTCGGCCTCGCCTTCGCGTCCGTGCCACTCTACCGCCTGTTCTGCCAGGTCACCGGCTTTGGCGGCACCACGCAGCGGGTCGACAAACCGTCGACCGAGATCCTGGAGCGCCGGGTCACCGTGCGCTTCGACGCCAATGTGGGGCCCGGCCTGTCGTGGGACTTCCAGCCGGTTGTGGCGACCATGGACGTGCGCATCGGCGAGAACTCGCTCGCCTTCTATCGCGCCACCAACCGCTCGTCGAAGCCGGTGATCGGTACCGCGACGTTCAACGTGACGCCCGACCAAGTCGGCAGCTTCTTCAACAAGATCGAGTGCTTCTGCTTCACCGAGCAGAGACTCGAGCCCGGTGAGACTGTTGAAATGCCGGTGAGCTTCTTCATCGATCCGGCGATCGTGAAAGACATCGACGGCGCGAAGGTTCGCAACATCACGCTGTCCTACACCTTCTTCCCCGTGGACAAGCCGCGCAGCGCCAAGTCCGAGCAGGACAGTGCACCGGTGAAGCCACCAGGCTGAGACTTGCCGCAACACACTTCGATCGGGCGCCCAGGCGCCTTCCAAGACGACACGGACGGGGACACGGAGACGGCCATGGCAGACGGACACGCCAAGCATCACGACTATCATCTGGTGAACCCGAGCCCATGGCCGCTGGTCGGCTCGGTGTTCGCGTTCATCATGGCGGTCGGCGCCATCGTGTGGATGAAGACGCACGGTGACCCGAAGGCGACACTGCTTGGCCTGCGCAGCTGGCCGGCGTTCGCAATCGGTTTCGCCGGCGTGCTGGGGACCATGTACATGTGGTGGCGCGACGTCATCAAGGAGGCGCACGCGGGCGACCACACGCCTGTTGTGCGCCTGCACCTGCGCTACGGCATGATCATGTTCATCGCCTCGGAGGTGATGTTTTTCGTTGCTTGGTTCTGGGCCTATTTCGACGCGTCGCTGTTCCCGGCCGCGGTGGAAGCTTTGCCAATTACCGACAAGAACGGCATCGTCTCGGCTGGACGCGAACTGATCGGCATGGTCGACCGGAACAACCTGACCGGTGGCGTGTGGCCGCCGAAGCCGCACGCGAACTTCACCTCGACGTTCGACCCGTGGGGCTTACCGCTCGTCAACACGCTGATCCTGCTGCTATCGGGCACCACGGTGACCTGGGCGCACCATGCGTTGCTCGAGAACAACCGAAAGGGTCTGATCTGGGGCCTCGCCGTGACCGTCGTGCTCGGCCTCGTGTTCACGGCGCTGCAAGCCTACGAGTACGGCCACGCCGCCTTCAAGTTCGGCGGCCACATCTACGGTGCGACCTTCTTCATGGCGACCGGATTCCACGGTGTGCACGTCATCATCGGTACGATCTTCCTCGCCGTGTGCCTGTTCCGAGCGATGAAGGGCCACTTCTCGCCCAAGCAGCACTTCGGCTTCGAGGCGGCCGCCTGGTACTGGCACTTCGTCGACGTGGTGTGGCTGTTCCTGTTTGTGAGCATTTACGTGATCGGCGCCGGCAAGTACTGACCGCCGCCGGATCGGTCGTGAGTTGCAGGCGGGGGCTGCTCTGAAGGGTGGCCCCCGTCGTTGTTTTTGCACACCAAGGTGATGCATGGCCCCGTCTACCGCCGAATCCGAGGTCCTTCTCCGCGTCGAAGGCCGCGCTGGTCGCATCACCATGAACCGGCCGAAAGCGCTCAATGCATTGACGCTCGGCATGGTGCGCGAGATGCGCCGGACGCTCGACGCCTGGGCGCGCGACCCTGAAGTGCACCTCGTGCTGCTCGATGGCGCCGGCGAGCGTGCGCTGTGCGCCGGAGGCGACGTGCTCACGCTCTACGACAGCCGCTCGAGTGGTTCGGGGCTTGCGCGCACGTTCTGGCGCGAGGAGTACCAGCTCAACGCGCTGATCCACCGCTTCCCTAAGCCCTACGTCGCGTTCCAGGATGGGATTGTCATGGGAGGCGGCATCGGGCTTTCCTCGCATGCGCGCTATCGCATCGTCACCGAGCGGTCGATGCTCGCTATGCCCGAAACGGGCATTGGCCTCATCCCAGACGTCGGCGGTACCTGGCTGCTGTCGCATGCTGCGGGCGAGCTTGGCGTGTATCTCGGCCTCACCGGCGCGCGGATGTCGGGGTCAGATGCGATCCAGGCCGGTTTCGCGGGAACCTTCGTCCCTTCCAGTGCACTCGGCGAGCTGAAAGGTCGCCTGATCGACCCGAAGGGCGCGCCCGTCGACGAGATCATCGATGCGCTCGGCGACGAGCGTCCCGTGCCGGACTCGCCGCTGATGGCGCTGAAACCTGTCATCGATCGCCTGTTTGCGCCGCCAACCGTCGAGGGTATCCTGCGCGAGCTCAATACGACGACCGCCGAGTGGGCACAGAAGGCGCGCGCGGATCTCCTGCAGAAGTCGCCGTTGGCCCTCAAAGCGACACTCGCGGCGATCCGGCAGGCCCGGCATCTGCCCTCGCTCGAAGCCGCGCTCGACGTCGAGTATCGGCTGTGCACGCGCTTGTTCGAGCGCGGCGAGTTCCCGGAGGGTGTGCGCGCGCTGCTGGTCGACAAGGACAAGGCGCCGAAGTGGAACCCGCGCGAAGTCGAGGATGTCTCCTCGGCGATGGTGACGGAACTGTTCGGGCCATTCCCGCGAGGCGAAGAACTCGGCCTCACTGCGCCATAAGGCCCGGCTGGAGACGTGGAGATTGGAGCGTGGTCGCGATCAAGGCGCAAGGCGCCAACGCCTTTCTGTCGAAGCCCGACGCAGCCATCCGAGCCGTGCTGCTGTTTGGCACTGACGCGGGGCTCGTATCGGAGCGCGCAGGCAAGCTCGCGCAGACGCTCGCCAACCGCGAGAAGCCGGCGGGTGAAATCGTGCGTCTCGAGGAGCCCGATCTCGACGCCGAAGCGGAGCGGCTGACCGTCGAGCTGCTGACGATGCCGATGTTCGGCGGCGCCAAGATCGTGCGCACGTCGCAGAGCCGGCGCATCACGGCGGCCATCCTGAAGCCGCTCATCGAAGGGCCGCCGTTGCCCGGCGCGCTGATCGTCGAGGGGGGCAATCTGCGCCCCGATGACGCGCTCCGGGCGCTGTTCGAGAAGGCGGCGAGCGCGGCGGCCGTCGGCTGCTATGCCGATGAAGGTGCCTCGCTCGGGGTCCTGGTCGACGAAGTGCTAGGCGGTGCCGGGCTTAAGATCACACCGGAGGCCAAGCAGGATCTGATGGCGCGGCTCGGTGCGGACCGCGGTTTGTCGCGCTCCGAGGTCGAGAAGCTCGCGCTCTACGCGGCAGGGGCCGGCACGGTGACGCCCGACCATGTCGAGGCCATTGTCGGCGATGCGGCGGACCAGACGATGGATCGCATCCTCGAAGCGGCGGCGGCAGGCGATACGGCGCGGGCGCTCGTTGAATTTGACCGGGCGGTGGCGGCCGGCGACAGTCCGCAGACGATCATTCTGATGGCGCAGCGCCAGTTTCAGAGATTGCACCGCGCGCGCGCCGGCCTCGATGCGGGCCGCTCAATGGACGATGTGATCCGTGGACTTCGCCCCCCCCTCTATTTCAAGGCGCGAGCCGCGTTCGAGGGGCAATTGCGGCGCTGGACACTGGCGCGGCTTGGGGGCGCGCAGTCGCGTATCGCGCAGGCCGCCAAGCAGGCGCGGCTGGGTGGAGCGCTGGAAACGGTGATCGCCGAACGGCTCATGCTCGACATCGCGCGCCTCGCACGGCAGGCCGGGACGCCGTCTGCCAGTGCCGAGCGCTCCGAGTGAATTGTCTCGCAGCGAGGGCGCACCGCGAGGCACCATCGCAAGCTGGCCTTAACCGGTGAACAGATGCACTGCGGGGAATCGGTGCGTCGTCGTTGGATCAGCGACGGCGACGCGCGACATGAGTCATTTCGGATCCTGCGTTAGCCGCTTCGGGGCAATTTGGGTCAAACCATGTCGCTGACGCTGCAGCCGACGATGTTTGCCGACGCGTGGCTGTTGAGCTTTCCGCCGATCGTCGATGCGCGCGGGTTTTTCCGGCGCACGTTCTGCGCAGACGGATTGGCCGTGCACGGGCTCGAGACCCGGTTCGCGCAGCACAGCATGTCCTATTCGCCATCGATGGGGACGTTGCGCGGGCTGCACTATCAGCGCGACCCGCACGACGAGGTTAAGATCGTGCGCTGCATCGCCGGAGAAATCTTTGACGTGATCGTCGACCTGCGGCCTGGCTCGCCGACCTACCGGCGCTGGCAGGGGTTCCATCTGTCGCGCGAGAACGGGTTGCAGCTTTATGTGCCCAAGGGGTTCGCGATCGGGTTCCAGTCGCTCACCCCGAATGTCGAGGTCGCCTACATGATCTCCACGCGCTACGAGCCGTCCGCGGCGACCGGCGTGCGCTTCGATGACCCCGCGTTCGGGATCGACTGGCCGCTGCCGGTGACGCTGATCCTTGAACGCGATCGCAGTTGGCCGGATTTCGCCGGAGCGTAGATCGGTTTCGTCAACGGTGCGGACGTTCGCGCAGCATCACCCAGGCTGGCCCCGTCACGGGATCTTGCCACACCTGCGACCACGAGAAGCCCGCGGCCTCATAGGCGCGCACCGCCCGTTCGTTGCGGATCGACACGACGATCGAGCAGGCGGGGGCGAGCGTGGTGGCGAACACTTCCTCGACAATCAGTTCGAGGGCGCGCTGGCCGTGACCCTTGCCGCGGTGGATGTCCGAGCCAATGAAGAGGTCGCAGTCATAGGTGCCGGGGCGCACGCCTGTGGGCTTGGGGCCGTCGCCGAGCTCGGCTGCGTCGAGCGCGTGGACGTAGCCGATCGGAGTTCGGCTGAGCATGATCAGGCGGCACAGCGCGCTTTCACTTGCCAGCGCCAGCGCGATCTCGGCCTCGGCGGCATTCGCATTGCCCCACCAGCGCTGGACGCCTGCATCGCGCAGCCATTGGCGGATCTGGCCATGTTCGGCGGTCGTCACGGGTCGGAGCGTGACGGCTTCGCCCGGCGACGCCTCCATCATGTGGACGGGCAGGCCGGCTGCAGCGGCGCGGTGGCGCGACGCCACTGGAACGTCTCACTCAGAAATTTGAAGCCCTTGTAGCCCTTGACCTGCAGGCCATCAGATCCGCTCAGGCGGATTTCCACGTCGAAGCGCTCGCCCTGCTCGGGATCGTAGATCCAACCTTCGTCCCAGGAGCCGTCGCGCTGGCGCTTCAGCCCGCCGATGATCGGGAGCCCGCAGATCGCGCGCATCCGCTGCGCCCGGTCGGGATTGTTGCCGTCACGCAAAGGGCGGCCCTGCTTGTCGTTGGGGTCCTTGAGCCAGATGATGCGCCCACATAGCTCGGTTCCGCAGGGCGCGATTGCGACGGCGCCACGGCCGGTATGGTCGATCCAGGTGCCGACGGGACCGGCTTCGGAGGCGGGCGGTGGTGCTGCCTTGGCTTGGGGAGCGGTCGACGGCGCAGGCTGGCGCGGCTGCTGGGCCGACACCTCGACGGCGCAGAGCAGCGTCAGCCCTGCGACGGCCACATATCGCGAACGGGGGCGCCAGTTGGCGCGGAACGGAGTTTCAGGCATTTTCGCCTCGTGTGAACCTTGCGGCCGTAACGTTGGCCGGCCCTTTGTGACCGTGCAAATGGGTGGCAACTGCGGCAGTGGCAAGGCGACGCGCATGCCCAATCGTCCTTGTTTCGGCCCTGTTGGCTCGCCAATTGCACCCTAGGTACGGCGAAGCGCCACCCCGCGACGCTGCTTGTGGCTTGGAAAAACCCTTAAGGTTTCCTGCGCCCTGCATGCCTGCGGTGTCCCGCAATCGACTATAGAGGGGTTGGTGTCGGCAGTCGGTGGGTCCGGCGCGGTTATCGTTCGTTGGTTAACCTGTTCACTCCGCAGAGGCGGTTTTTGCCCCGATGGTCCTGACGCTGGCGTTCCGCAATCTGTTCCATGACCGCATCCGGCTCATCGTGACGCTGGTCGGCATCCTGTTCTCGATCGTGCTGGTCGCCGTGCAGCTCGGCCTCTATCTCGGCGCGCGCAAGATGATCATCGGCATGATCGAAAATGCGCCGGCCGAGATCTGGATCACGTCGTTCGGGGCAAAGAGCTTCGAAGAGGCGGGTGTGCTGTCGGGCCGCGAGCGTCACGCGGCGCTGTCGACGCCGGGTGTGCGCACCGTCGTGCCGCTGGTCGCCTCGTTCGCGGAGTGGCGCAAACCCGCCGGCGGCGCGACGCTCTCGGTCGTCGTCGGCACCGATGGTGGCGACGGTGCCTTGAGGCCCTGGAACCTCGTTGCCGGAGACGTCATCGACATCGCCGCGCCGGATGCCGTGGCGATCGACCGCAGCTATCTCGAGAATCTCGGCGTTACCAACGTCGGTGATGCGGCGCAGATCGAGTCCTCGCGCGTGAAGGTCGTGGCGATGACCGACGGGATTCGCTCATTCACCACCGCTCCTTACGTGTTCACCACGCTCGATCGGGCGCGCGCGATCCTCAATATGCCGCGGGAACAGTCGACATTTCTGCTGGTGTCTGTGGAGACCGGCGCCGACGTCGGTGCGGTGCGCGCCGGCCTGCAGGATCGCCTCGCCGGCTCCAACGTGGAGGTGCTGACCAAAGCCGAGTTCCGTGACCGCAGCCTCGACCATTGGCTGTTTGCGACGGGCGCCGGCGTAGCGCTGATCGGCGGCGCGCTACTCGGCATCTTGGTCGGCACGGTAATCGTCGCGCAGACGCTGTACTCCAGCACCAAGGACCATCTGAACGAATTCGCGACACTACGCGCGCTTGGCTCGTCGTCGCGCTACATCCATGCCGTGATCCTGCTTCAGGCGGCGATCTCGGCTGCGATCGGCTATGCGCTCGGCATGGCGATTGCGCTGGTGGTGATCAAGCTCAGCGAGGGAACGGCGCTGCCGATCGTGATGACGCCCGGCCTGGCGGCCACGCTGTTTGCGCTGACGGTCGCGATGTGCGCGATCTCGGCCTTCGCGGCAATCATGAAGGTCACTCGCATCGATCCGGCCATGGTGTTTTCGCGATGAGCACAGGATCGGCCAAAATCGTCGAGGCCCGCGACATCGTGATGGAGCTCGGCCACGGCGCCGGCATGGTGCGGGCGCTAAAGGGCGTGAGCCTCGTGCTCGAGGCCGGCGAGCTGACGCTGATGATGGGGCCGTCGGGGTCCGGCAAGACGACGCTGTTGTCGATCGTGGGGTGCATCCTGTCGCCGACCACGGGCTCGCTGCGCATCGCCGGCACGGCGACGGAGAACCTGTCGCCCGAGGCTCTGGCCGGGTTGCGCCGGCGCAATATCGGGTTCGTGTTCCAGTCCTACAATTTGTTCCCGACGCTGACAGCCATCGAAAACGTCCGCCTCGCGCTCGATGTGCAAGGTACGCGGGGATCGCGCCAGGTGATGGTGGCGAAGGAAGCGCTGGAGGCCGTCGGTCTCGCGCACCGGATGACTGCCTACCCGCGCAACATGAGCGGTGGCGAGCAGCAGCGCGTTGCTATCGCGCGGGCCATCGCCGGAAAACCTGCGCTGATCCTCGCCGACGAGCCGACCGCTGCGCTCGACGCGGAGAATGGGCAGTCCGTGATGCAGCTGCTGTCCGAACTCGCGCGCGAGAAGTCCCGCGCCATCCTCGCCGTGACCCACGACCATCGCACCCTGCCGCACGCCAATCGCATCGTGAACATCGAGGACGGGCTGATCGTCGGGGAGACCCGACAGACGCCAGCCTCTGCGAAGAGTGCGGCGCCTGCGCCTGCGTGTGCGGATAGCAAGACCAAGACCGAATTGGAGGCGTGAGCCATGCCCAGCAAGAAAACATCGCTCGACCAGCCGACGATGCTGATGATTGTGGCCGCCATGATGCTGGTTGGCCTGTTGGGGCTGATCGGCAGTCTGATGGGTGGCGGGGGATCGCAGCCGAGCCGATCGGGGATATCGCTGCAGGCGACCGACACGGCTATCGCCCAGCAGGGCGCACCGCTGGTGAAGACTGGTCAATGGGCTGCCTCGGCGCCCGGCCGCGTCGAGCCGAAAGGTGGTGAAATTCGCCTCAGCGCTCAGAGTGCGGGGCGGGTGATCGAGATCCCGGCGAAGGTGAACGACGTCATGCAGGCGGGCGACCTGCTGCTGCGGACCGACGACGAGGACCCCCGCGCCAAGCTTGCGGGTGCCGACGCCGAGGCTGCCGTGCGCCGGCGCGAGCGCGATGCGGAGGCGGGTTCCGGGCGGCTCGCCATCGACCGGCGACAAGCCGAGGATGCGCTGGCGTCGGCAGAGCGGGCCGTGCTGATTGCTCGCACCGATCTCGACCGGGCGATGCGCAACTGGCGCGCCGGCACTGCGACAGTCGCCGATGTCGATCGTGAGCGCGCAACATTGAAGACTGCCATCGACAAAGTCGAGACGGACCGCACAGCACTGCGGCGCGCGCAGACGGCATCAGGCGTGCCATTGCCGACGCGTGTCGAAGCTGGTCTGACTGCCTCGCGCGCCGAGGTTTCCCTGGTGGAGCTGGCGCTCGAGCGCACCCGCCTGCGGGCGCCGGCA
>JANOJW010000523.1:0-9414 GCA_031418955.1 Hyphomicrobiales bacterium
CGTCGGCACGATCTTCCCAAACACCTCGTATCACGGTCGCCAGCCGCGCGGTTTGTACGCCTGGCACCCGCACTCCCCAGTGCAGACAGAAGCGTGGCGTTTCTTTCTGGTCGACAAGGACGCGCCTGCCGAGGTCAAGGATTTCCTGCGCCGCTTCTACATGCGCTATTCGGGGCCCGCGGGAATGACCGAGCAGGACGACATCGAGAACTGGCTTTACGCCACGCAGGCGAGTACGGGCACGATCGCACGGCGCTATCCGTTCAACTATCAGCAGTCGATGCATGCGGCGAAGCTCGGCGATCCCGTGCCCGGCGAAGTTTCGACCCAGATCACGGAGCACATCGCCCGCGGGTTCTATCGCAGATGGGGCTCCTATCTGCGCAAGGCCGGCTGGAACGAATTGCTTGGACGCGACGCCCCGCGGTTTGCCAAGCAGGTCGCGGCAGAGTGAGCACGATGCAGAGCTTCGTTGTGACCGTCGCGCCTGGTCGCAGCACTATCGTTGATCCGAGGATCAGCCCATGATCGATACGCTGCCTCTCCTGGCACCCACTGAAGCGCTGTTTCGCCTGCGGCAGGAGGTCGAGGATTTCCTCTATTACGAGGCCGATCTCTTGGACGAGCGCTGCTTCACCGAGTGGCTCGAACTGCTCGCCGACGACCTCGTCTATTTCATGCCGATCCGACGGAACGTGAAGTTCGGACAGCACGCGGAGCGCGAGAACACGCGGCAGGGCGAGGGGATCAGTTGGTTCGACGAGGACAAGTGGACGCTCGGCAAGCGCGTCGAGCAAATTCTCACCGGCGTGCACTTCGCGGAGGAACCGCTGTCGCGCGTCGCACACCTCGTCACCAACGTACGGGTGACGGGCGCCAGGCCCGATGTCGCGTCCGCGAGCGAGGTTTCGGTGTCGAGCCGCTTCCTCGTGCATCAGAACCGGGTCGAGTACGAGACATACACTTTCATCGGTCGCCGCCGGGACATGCTGCGACGCGTCGGATCGAACTGGAAGATCGCACGGCGCGAGATCATTCTCGAGCAGAGCATTCTGCTTGCAAAGAACCTCACCACGTTCTTCTGAGGCTGCTCGATGCTCAACCTACTGACCCTGTCCATCGGCCGGCGACTGAAGTTGCAGGGCGGCGTCGTCGCCGAGATCATCGAGAACATGAACGATGGCGAGTGGCTGTGCGTTCGATATCTCGAGGTCAAGGACAAGCCCGAGCAGGTCGGCAGCGAGGAACTGGCGCACGCGACAGACATTCTTGCCGTGCTCGATCATGAGGCCGGCTCCCGCTGAGCGAGGACGTGGATGCTGCGGTTTAGCTATCTGCCGAGCGACTTCAATCCGATGCTGCTTGTGCTCGGCGATCAGCCGAATCTGCGCGCGTTTGCGGGCTGGCTGCGCGTCGCAGCGCGCGACGGCGACATGCGGCATCTCGAGGCGGCGCCCTTCTGCCGGCCAGGTGACACGTCGGTTGCGCTTGAGCTGACCGCACGATCGGAAGGCCTTGTCGTCGCGTCGTCGCACGACAAGAGATTGACGTGGCGGGTCGAGACCGCGCACGCCCTGGCGTTTGCCGATCTCGTCGATGCGCTGATCGCGGGAGGCCGCCGGTCCGGCTCCGACGCGCTGGTGTGCGGCCTTGTCGGCGAGATCCCGGTGAAGGTCTCGCACGGAGAGTTCACCGACGATTTCCTCGTGAGCAACTTTCCGTAGTGATCGACATGCGCAATGGCGAGTTGTTGCGCTTCCCCCTACTCCCGACCCGTGTAGACGCGCTGCACGCGGCGGCCGAGGCGTGTCAGCAGTTCGTAGCCGATGGTGCCGGCGCGGTCGGTGAGGTCGTCGATTGTGGTGCGGGCCCCCAGCACCTCGACCCAGGCGCCGCGCACCGCCTGCTTCTCGGGCACCTCCGACACGTCGACCGTGATCAAGTCCATCGACACGCGCCCGACGACGGTCACGGGATGCTCGCCGATGAAGCCGACGGGACCTGGTTTGATGGCCGAGCCCGACAGCGCGCGCAGGAAGCCGTCGGCATAGCCGCAGGCGAGTGTGGCGATGCGCGTCGGGCGTGTGGTCGTAAAGGTCGCGCCGTAACCGATCGTTTCGCCCGCAGACAGCGATCGGATCTGCAGGATGCGCGCTTGCATCTGCACGACCCATTGCATCGGATTGTCTCCTCCCTCGTGCGCGCGTCCGCCGTAGAGCGCGATGCCGGGGCGCACCAGATCGTAGTGGAAGTCGGGCCCGAGGAATGTGCCGCCGGAGTTGGCGAGGCTCGCCGGCGCCGCCGGCAACTTGCGCCGCAGTGTCTCGAAGTGGGCGCGCTGGCGCCCATTCATCGGGTTGCCGGGCTCGTCGGCGCAGGCGAGATGGCTCATCACCAGCGACGGCTCGAAGGACTGGAACAACTCGCGTTCGGGGCCTGCGAGCAACTCCACCTCGGCGGTTGGCAGACCCAGCCGGTTCATGCCGGTGTCGAGGTGCACAGCGGCGCGCAGCCGCCGTCCCGTCGCGTCGCAGAAGGCGGCCCACTCGCGAACCTCGGCGAGGCTCGAGAGGCACGGGCGCAGGTCGAAACCCGCATAGTGTGGGGCTGCACCCGGCAGCAGGCCGTCGAGCACGTAGATGGCGGCCCCGGGCTGCGCTTCGCGCACCACGCGAGCCTCCGACAGCGTCGCCACGAAGAACGTACGGCAGCCCTCAGCAGTGAGCGCGCGCGCGATCTCGCCGAGGCCCAATCCATAGGCGTCGGCCTTGATGACGCCCGCGCACTCGGCTGAGCCCGAGCGGCGGTTGAGCTCGCCCCAGTTGGCGCGCAGCGCCTCGAGATTGATGGTCAGGACCGCCCGCGCGTCGGGGGGAATCGCCTGTGCGTCTCGAATCATGGTGCCGGCCCTCCACGGCGGTAAACATAGCACAGGACGGACCCGACGTTTCCCCGGTCACTACTCCTTCGGTGCGCCAGCCTTCGTTTCGGGGGGCTTGGCGTCAGATTGCTTGGGATCGGGCGCCTTCGCGGCGTCCGTGGCGCGTTTCACGACCTGCGAGAACCGCTCCTGCCAGCGCGGGCGGTAGGGCGGCGGCTTCTCGCCGGTCAGCTCCCCGATCGCGCGCACGGCCTCGGCCATCGCGGTATGCGCATAGGCGTCCCAGCCGGTGTCGGAGTTGGCGAATGCGATGTTGCCGATCTTGGCCTTCATTGCGGCCTGCGGCTCTTCCAGCGCCTCCACGTCGTCATAGAGCGTCGAGGGTGTGTACGAATAGCCGTGCGACCAGCGGTTCACGGTGATGCCGGCGATGTGGCGGCCTGCATCGAAGCCGCCGGCCAGCAGCATGCGGTCGAGATCGGACCGGATGTGTTTTTCGAAGTCGGCAAACGTCATGCCGAGCAGTCGGGCGCGGCCGGCGCGAGCCTGGTCGCGCGCATCGAGGCCGGTGTTGGCCTCCGCCGGCGCGTGCACGAGATGCAGCATGCCCGGCCCCTTGGGATCGCGCGGGAACTTGTAGCGGCCAAGGCTCACCGGATAGTCGAGCTTCACGGTGCTGTGGAAGCCCATGGGTGCGGCGATCTTGTGCGTGCCGAGCTTGACGAAACTCTCCCAGGAGCGCACCGCGACCTTGGTGTAGACGAGCGGCGCCTTGACGTTTCCGCGCATCAGCTCGGCTGAGGCCTTCGGCACCTCGGGGCACAGATGCGGCATCGCTGAGGCATAGGTCGCGATCACTGTCTGGCCGGCCTTCACGCGGCGAAGCTTGCCGTCCTTCACATACGCGACATCGACGCCGCCGCCGGTGGCCGCATTGCGCACGCGAACAACCGTCGCCTCGAGGCGGATGCGCACGCGCTCCTCCGCCCGGTCGAGACGGCCATAGTCGAACTCGGCGCGGATCAGGCCCTCCATGGTGGATCGCGGCAGGGTCCCCTTCACCACGCGCGGGTTCATCGCGCGCACCAGTGCCCGGGCGATGGTCGCGTTGCCGTCCGGGAAATGGTGGATGTAGGCGGCTTTCTCCGCCGCATTGCCGGCGGTCTGCTCTTCGAGGCCCAGCGCCTTGGCGCCCGGATAGCCCTCGCCCATCATCTCGATGGTGCCGAGCGCGTCGATACCGTAGCCCCAGTTGTCGGCGGGCCGGCCCTGGAAGAAGTCGCAGGCGTCCTTCGGCAGCTTGACGACCTCGGTCAGGAAGGCGCGATAGCTCAGTTTCTTCAACCGCTCGATTTTCTGCTCGGCGGTCATGTTGCCGAGATAGTCCCGCGTGCCCGCGAACAGCTCGACGAGCCCGGCGCGGCCGCCTGCGCTCACCGGACAGTCGGCAAGGAAGGCCTCGACCGGCCGCGCGCCTGGATTGTTCGGCGCGAACTCGTCGTAACCGAGCAGCAGCGGATCGCCGGTGACGAGCTTGTCCTGGCCGAACGCCTCGCGATTGAAGAACACCGAGCGGGACAGTTTCATCCCCGGATAGAGCGTGCGATGGAACACGTCCTCGCTCTCGAAGCGATTGGGCGCGATCTGCAGCGTGCGCAGGATGCGGTCGAGTTCGCCGGTGAACTTCGCTGCCGGCGCGACCAGCGATTCCGAGCCGCCGTAGGAGACGATCTGCCGCCCGCCGATCGAGGTCTCGTTGCGCCGTGCGTGGCCGCCGAAATCGTCGTTGTTGTCGAGGATCAGGATGCGTGCGTGAGGCCGGCGCTCGTGGAACGCCCAGGCCGCGGTCAGCCCCGCGAGGCCGGCGCCGACGACGACGAGATCAAAGGTCTCGTCGGCGACGAGGGTGTCGATGTCGAACTTCTGGCCTTCGATCGCCAGCGAGTGGATCACTTTGAACGAGGCGTCCGTCGAACCGCGCAGCCCCTGCAGCGCCGGAGGATAGACCCCTGTGCGCTGCGCCTGAGCCATCAGCTGGTCGAAGGGCGTCAGCGCGGCAGCGATGGAGAGCGCCGCGCCGTTCATGAAATCGCGACGGGTGGTGTCGCTCGACATGGGGGCTCCGCAACGCAGGAGTACAATGAGACAGGTCAATGATCGGCAGTCGTCCGATCATCTTATACGTCCAGCGGCGCGTGGCAACGTCCTCTCATTTCCACGACGGAGTTCGCAACGGGGACTTCAGTGGCGCCGGGTCAGTGTCCAGATCACCTGCGTCTGGCCGGGGCAGGTGCCGCGCAGCACGATCTGCTCGGCGGCGCGCAAATCCCCCGCGTGGGTGTAGTCGATGCCGGGCTCGAGGCCGGCGCGCGCGCCCGTTACCGTCAGCTCCCACGTCTCGGCGTCGTCGAGGGTGATCAGCGCCCGGCCACCGTCCAGATCGACAGTCGCCGTGACGGCTTTGTCGAGATGGAAGCGGATCGCAAACGGCACGTCGCGGGCGGTGCGCAGGACACCGGCTGGTGAATCGAGCCGATCTCGGCCTTCGATCGATCGTCCGCCGTCGCGCAGCGCGAGGCAACGGTTGTGGACGAGACCGAACGCGGCGACGAAGGCGCCGTGGCTGGCGGCGACCGAAATCTGATCGTTGTCCGCCTCAATTGCAGGTGCTGAGACCAGGGCCGGGCCTGGCCGGATTCCGGCGCCAAGGCCGAGCGTGGCATGGGCCTCGATAGCGGCCGCGGCCTCGGCAGCAATCCGCGACACGACGCCGGAAGGCGCGCCGCCGTTGCCGAGGATGCGGCGACGACCCGAGCTCATCTCGAAGGCGAGCGGGCTGCAGAAGGCCGAACGATGATCCACATCCGGGGCCGCGCCGCCGCAATCCATAATCACTACGGTCCGGCCCTGCTCGAGGCGCACGAAGCGCGATTGTGCGAGCGTGTGGCGCGGATCGTGCACGCCGGCATCGAGCGCCAGCACAGTCGCGAGCGCGTCCCGGGTCCCGCCTTGCGAACCATGGAAGCGGGCGAGCGCGCCGCTGCCGAGCTGCATTGCGCGCAGGAAGCCGAGCATCCGCCCTGTGGCGTCGATGAGGGTTGCGGGCGGCGTGCGCCCGCGCGCCAGATAGCATTGCCGCAGCGGCAGCAGGTCGATCAGCAGCTCGACCACGACGTCCGGATTGCGGCTGTGATGCCCGCCGTCGTCAAGGATCTGACGGGCGAGGGCGTCGAGGAGTGCGCTCTCGCGCCGCTCGAGATGGCGTTCGTGGTCCGCCAGCGCGAGACTCGCCGTGACGAGCGCGATGTCGCAGACGATCAGGCCCCATCCACGGGCTGTTGCTCGGTTGCCATCGAGTACGCGAATGGCCGTCGCCAGCGCGCGGTGGACTTGGCCGAAGCGGGTCGGATTCGCGCCATCGAGCAATAGATCCGCATTTGCGAGCCAGGCCGAGACGCGGCGGGCGGCGACCTCTGGCGCGAACGCGCCTGGCGTGCGCCGGCGGATGTCGCGGTCGCAGGTGGTCCAGTCGTCGAACAGCTTTCGCGCCGCCGCCGTCGCCTGCGGCGTGCGGGCGGCTTTGAGATGCCGCAGCCAGCCGAAACCGTGCAACTCGGCAGCCCAGGCGGCGCTGGGCGCTGCGATCTCGAACGGGGATCGATCGTCGAAAGTCGCGACCGCGCCGCCAAGCCCCATCTGCCCGGCGGCGATTTCGGAGGCGAACGTCGGATCGGCCGCACGCAGATCCTTCGGCACGAGCAGCAACTCGTCGTCGTGGGGGCTGAGTGGCCGCCAGGACGCGAGCCGTGCGAGGCCGAGCCGCTCGCTGAGCGTCGCTGCTGCCGTGGTCATGTCTGGCGCGCCTTTCTGAGCACGGCTTCCGGGTGCTCAATCCGACGCGAGACTTCAGGCATGGGTATCGGTGGCGGCCGTTCGCCACAAGTCGCGCGGCGGCTGCCTGTGTGCGGCAGCGGACAAGCTGTGGATATCGCTCAGCCGGTTCGGCGTAGACGCACGGCATAGAAGCCGTCCATGCCGGCAGCTTCCGGCAGCGAGCCGGCGGCGTGGAACGGCAGCGTGCGAAGTTCGCCCTTTGCCGTGATCCATGTCGGATCGCCACCGACCTCGGCCGCAGCGATCAGAACCCGCGAGAAGTTCGGCGCACCGGCGAGGAAGCGGGTGATCTGCTGCGACCCTTCCTCGGGCTCCAGCGAGCACGTGCAAAAGACGAGCAATCCGCCGGGTTTCACGAGCTTTGCTGCCTGCTGCAGCATCGCTGCCTGCAACTCGGCCAACCGTGGAATGTCGTCGGCTGCCTTCAGGTGCAGGATGTCGGGGTGCCGGCGGATCGTCCCGGTCGCTGAGCACGGCGCATCGAGCAGCACGGCGTCGAATGGATTTTCAGGCTGGAACGAGGTGATGTCCGCCGTAACGGTCGTCACGCGGTCGGAAAGTCCGAGGCGGGCCAGGTTCTCGGCGAGGCGGACGAGCCGCGCTGGCGAGCTGTCGACGGCGGTGACGCGCGCACCGGCGGCTGCCAACTGCGCAGCCTTGCCGCCGGGCGCTGCACACAGATCGGCGATGTGCTGTCCGGTGACATCGCCGAGCAGGCGCGCAGGGACCGCTGCAGCCACGTCCTGCACCCACCAGGCGTCCGACGCATAGCCTGGCAGATCGGGAACCGCGCCGGCGTCGGTAAGCCGAAGCGAGCCGGTGGTCAAACGGATCGCGCCGAGCTGTCCCGCCCAGTCTTCGGCGCTGTCGGCTGTCCGCAACGTAACATCGAGCGGCGCCCGCTCGAGGCTCGCGGCTGCGATCTGCCGCGCTACGGCCTCGCCATAGGTGGCGCTCCAGCGCGAAAACAACCACTCTGGCATGTCGTCCTTGGGGGCGTCCCACGTTGCGCGAACGGTCTGGGCTGCCACTGGCACGCGGCGGAGCACGGCATTGACGAGCTTGGCGAAGCGTCCGGAGATGCGATCGCCGCGGCATTGCTCGACCGCGAGGCTGACGGCGGCGTGCGGGGGCGTATCGAGCAGCAGCATTTGGGCTGCACCCGCGAGCAGGATCATGCGCACGCGTCGGGCTTCCGCCGGGAGCGGGCGCTCGAGCAGGCGTGCGAGGACGGCTGAGAGAAAGCGCTCGCGGCGCAGCGCCAGGCGCGTCGTCGTCAGGGCAAAGCCGCGGTCGCGCGGCTCGAGTGCCGCAAGACTTGGCCCGGCCCGCTCCATCGCGCGATCCAGCGGCTGGCGCTTCTCCAGCACGGCGTGCAGCAGGTCCACCGCGACGCGGCGGGCGGGGAGGCCTTGCAGCTCCGTCGTCGCCACAGGCGCGGCGGGCGCTGCCTGGGAGGCAGGCTTGCCGCGCCCTGGTGCCTCCCGCTTGCCGTCGCGGTTTCGGTTGTCGTTGCGCCGCTCGTCCACGATCAGCCCCAGACGCCGCGCGGGCGGCCAGCCGCCGGCACGCCGCCGCTAACGCCACCGCCCGCACCAGCGCCGCCCGTGACGCCCATCTCCACGGCGAGCTTACGCAACTCCTCGATGCGGTTCTCGGTGCTCGGATGGGTCGAGAACCAGCTGTCCATGCCGCGACCGGTCAGCGGGTTGATGATGTACAGATGCGCGGTCGCGGGCACGCCGAGCGGCGGACGGGCCTGGGCGCTGCGGACGTAGTGCTGAATCTTCTCGAGGGCCGAGGCCAGCCACAGCGGGTTGCCGCAGATCATCGAACCCAGGCGATCGGCCTGATACTCTCGTGAGCGGCTCACCGCCATCTGCACGATCATCGCCGCAAACGGGGCGACCAGCATGGCAAACAGCGACCCGAGCCAGCTCCCGCCTTGGCGCGAACGGCCGAACAGTGCCGACACCTGCAGCCACTGCGCGGCCATCGAGATGGCGCCGCCGATGGTGGCCGCGACCGTCATGGTCAGGGTGTCGCGGTTCTTGATATGGGCGAGCTCGTGCGCCATGACGGCCGCGACCTCCTCGCGGGTCAGCATTTCGAGCAGGCCCGTCGAGGCGCAAACCGCCGAAGTGCTCGGGCTGCGTCCTGTCGCGAAAGCGTTGGGTTGCGGGTTGTGCATGAGATACACCTTCGGCATCGGCAGCTCGGCGCGCTGGGCCAACGCCTGCACGAGGCCGTAGAACTCCGGCGCCGACTGCGCGTCGACCTCCTGGGCCTTGTGCAGCCGCAGCACGACCTGGTCCGACTTCCAGAGGCTGAGCCCGTTCATCACCAGGGCGATCAGGAAGGCGACGACGAGGCCGGTCTGGCCGCCGATCGCGGCTCCCATGGCGACGAAGATGGCGGTGAGGATCGCCAGCAGGACGGCAGTCTTGGTGAAGTTCATCGGCATGGGCGCGGCCCTCGCTGATCGGGACATGAGCCTGAGAGCCTGTCTCGGAGGTTTTCGTGTGGTTTCACGGTCCAAGCTCGAGTCGATCCGCCAGGAGGAGGCCGCCGACCGTAGCCTGGCTACGGGCAAGGGCTTCGACGCCGCGGTCGGCCGAGATTGGGCCGCCTCCGGTTGC
>JANOJW010000524.1:0-1518 GCA_031418955.1 Hyphomicrobiales bacterium
TCACCGGCTACGGCGACATGGGCGACGGCTGCGTCGCGATCATGGCGCGTCACTAGAGTAACAGTGCCGCAGTGGCGGTCGGAGTGAGCGGCCCCCAAAATTTGGGGTGCAGCACCCGTGCCGGCTGCCGCGAAGTCCAGCGCCGGCAAACCCTGCGATCGCTGTTCACGCGGCCTGCCCAAAGCTTCGAATTGCCGGTGGGTTGGTGCCGCAGGCTGGTTGTCGTGGCACTGCAACACGGCTAAGCCTCGCACAGGACTTGAGAAGCCGGTTAGCAGCCCAGAGGACGAACGATGGCCAAGGCAGAGGCGGGCAAGACCGGCAAAACAGGGGCAACCGCCACGACCGGTGCGGCGTCCCACAACGACATGGCGAACGCGATCCGGGCGCTGGCCATGGATGCAGTGGAGGCCGCGAAGTCGGGGCATCCCGGCATGCCGATGGGCATGGCGGACGTGGCGACGGTACTGTTCACGCGGCACATGAAATACGACGCCGCCGCCCCCGACTGGCCCGACCGCGACCGCTTCGTACTCTCGGCCGGCCACGGCTCGATGCTGCTCTACGCGCTGCTCTATCTGACCGGCTCGCCCGGCATGGACTTAGGCCAGATCAAGGGCTTCCGCCAGCTCGGCTTCAAGACCGCCGGACACCCCGAGCACGGGCATCTGCCCGGCGTCGAGACCACCACGGGACCGCTCGGCCAGGGGCTCGGCAACGCCGTCGGCATGGCGCTCGCGGAACGCATTCTCAACGCGCGGCACGGCGACGGCATCGTCGACCACCACACCTTTTGTGTCGCGGGCGATGGCTGCCTGATGGAGGGCATCAGCCAGGAGGCCATCACGCTCGCGGGCCACCTGGGCCTGGGCCGCCTGATTGTGCTGTTCGACGACAACGGCATCTCGATCGACGGGCCGACCAGCCTCTCGACCAGCGAGGACCAGATCGGTCGCTTCAAGGCCGCGGGCTGGAACACGGCCTTTGTGAATGGCCACGACCCGGAAGCGGTCTCGAAGGCGATTGCGGCAGCCAAGGCCGACGCGTCGAAGCCCTGGCTGATCGCATGCAAAACGAAAATTGGCTTCGGCTCGCCCAACAAGGAGGGCAAGTCGTCGTCGCATGGTTCGCCGCTGGGCGCCGACGAGATCAAGGCGACGCGCGAACGGATCGGCTGGCCGCACGCGGCGTTCGTCATTCCGGACTCCGTATTGAGCGCGTGGCGCAACGCTGGCCGTCGCGGCACTGAAGCCCGCGCGGCGTGGGCGCAGCGCTGGGCCAAGCTCGATGCGAAGGCGCGCATGGGCGTAGAGAACCCAGCCCGCGCCTTCGAGGCCGCGATCAATGAGGCCATCACTGCGGCCAAGACGGCGGCCGCTGCCGAAACCGGCCAAAAGGCGACGCGCGTATGGTCTGAGCTCACCCTCGAGCCGCCGATTAGTGCCGGACAGGCCGGCGCCAGCTTCTCGAGGGTGAGCTCAGACCATACGCGCGTCGCCTTTTGGCCGGTTTCGGCAG
>JANOJW010000525.1:0-23095 GCA_031418955.1 Hyphomicrobiales bacterium
CTTAGATCCTACAGTGAAGCATCGGCAGTAGCGCCCGCGAAGTCCGACAGCGGCGCGCACCGATGGGTGTCGTTCGTGGGACTTCGAGCCGGCTCTGGCGTCTTGCCCAGGCTAATGCGCGCGGGCCGGCTCTCCTGAAACCAGCTGCGGCGCAGCACGATGCTGCATCGCAAAAATCGCCGCTGCGCGGCAGCTTGTTTCATGGATCAAGGTGTGCGCCGCACATGGGAACTCACTCCGCCGCTGCGGCGTGCGACGTTTCCATGCCCTGCTCGGCTGAGATCCGGTCGGCGAGCTTGCGGCGGAAGCGCAAGGGCGCGGCGTCGATCTTCAAGTCGAGGTTGGGCGTGCGCTTGCCGTCCATGCCTTGCTGCACAGCGTTGAGGATGACGCGATCCTCCTCGAACACGGTGCGGATCGAGGCGTTCATCTGCCGCGACAGCTCGGTGTCGTCGGCTCGCACGTTGCGCATCTGGATCCAGAAATAGCGCGTCGTCGTCTCGTCGACGGGGGTGAGGAAATTGTAGCTGTCCATGTAGAACACATCCCGATGATCTGGCTTTCCGACGCCACCCGCCCCCACTGGCGTGAAAATGGCGCGGGCCAGCATCAGGCACGGCAGCGCCATCTCGTAGTGCTGCTTCCTGTCGGCGTTGCCCTTGAATTTGAGCAGCGGCGCGTAGAACGGGGCAGGCGCCTGGTTCATCAGCCAGCGCCACGCGGTGACGCTCTCGTCGGTTACCGTCGTCTCGATCGGCGTGTCCTCGGTGCCGCCGCCGCTGAAGGTGCCCTGGTGCACCCAGGCGACGTGGCTCGGGTCGAGCAGGTTGTCGCAGACATAGCGGTAGTCGCAGTCAAACAGCATGGCGTCGGGCTCGTTGGACGCCCATCCTGCCTCGCCCCAGAAATGGATCTTGTAGATCGTCGCCGGGTCCGCGAGACGCGCCTCGCCCATCCAGATCCACACGAAGCCGTAGCGCTCGGCAATCCGGTATGAGCGCACGCGCGCGACGTGCGGCACCTTCTCGGAGCCCGGCACCTTGGTGCAGGTACCGGTGGCATCGAACATCAGGCCGTGATAGCCGCATTCGACCTCGTCGCCCTTGATGCGGCCCATGGAGAGCGGCAGCTTGCGATGTGGGCAGGCGTCCTCGAGCGCGGCTAGCTGGCCGTCCCGCTTGCGGTACAGCACGATCGCGTCGCCGAGCACCTTGACCGGGGTGAGCCCCTTGCCGACCTCGCGGCTGAGGGCGGCGACATACCAAGCGTTTCGCAGGAACATGGGTC
The DNA here is from genome assembly GCA_031418955.1 of Hyphomicrobiales bacterium. Taxonomy (GTDB): domain Bacteria; phylum Pseudomonadota; class Alphaproteobacteria; order Rhizobiales; family Hyphomicrobiaceae. The sequence goes on from JANOJW010000525.1 coordinate 1,288, forward strand.
AGGTCTCGCATCGTGAGCGCCCGCACACTACCTGCAGTGCGGGCAATATCGCAACCTCGCTCGGTTCGGCTGCCTCACCGCCGCGCGAGACGGCTCGGCCGTAGGTCGGAGTGAGTTCCCATACCTTGATCCATGAAACAAGCTGCCGCGCAGCGGCGATTTTTGCGATGCAGCATCGTGCTGCGCCGCAGCCAGGAGAGCGGGCCCGCGATCGAGCAGTGGCGCACTGGAAAAAGCTCCCGCGAAGTCCGACAGCGGCGGGTTCGGTGGGTGTGGCTGTCAGACTTTGCCGGGTCCACGGCGTGCAAGATCGCATGCGCATGGGCCGACTCACTCCGACTTACGTCGCCGCTCAGAACGGCCCCTCGATCACGTACTTCTTTCGATCGGGCGGCACGGTCTCGGGTTTCAGCTGCCCGCCGGCCAGCAGTGTGTTCCAGAACGTGTAGTCGGCCTGATGCACGATCATGCATTCGAGACTGCGCACCAGCAGCTCGCCCTCGCCCGAATGCGCCATGGCGATGTGCGCGACCTCCTCGGGCAGCCCGACCGTCATGCAGATGTGCATGCCGAACGCCGGGTGGCGCACCGACGGGCGACCGAACCGCTTCTGATGGGCCTTCCAGCGCTGGCGGTTGACCGGATCGAACTCCCACGCCTTGCCGACGTCGTGCAGGAGGCCGCCGGCGACGATCGTATCCCTATCGATCGCCAGCTCCGGATAGGCTGCGCCCATCTCCTTGGCGATCCCGACCGCGAGACGCGTCACGCCGCGCAGATGGTCGGTCTGGTCGCCGCGCCTGGCCTCGTTGACGTCCGGGTTGCCCGCCGGCGCGATCTGCCTGATCGACGTGAAACTCGAATGCGCGATCGCGAACGCCCACGCTTCGACGACCTTGTCCTGCAGCGCCTTGTCGGTGATCAGCGCCACCTCGGGCAGCTCCTCACGCACTTGGGCTCGCAACGCGTCGGTGATCGGGCGCGGCTTCAGGTAGGGGGCTTCGATGGTGGGCTTCTTCGCCATGGCGGGGCTCCGTTGCTTCGGCTGCGAGCAGATAGTTCAGACTATGGCTGTCCACGCAGTTTCGCGAGCACCTTGAGGCCCGGATAGCCGTCGGCAGGTGCGAGACCGGATCTGGTCTGGAAGTTTTTGACCGCGAGCATGGTGTCGCGCCCCAACCGGCCGTCGGTGCCGCCGGTGTCGAAGCCGGCCGCCGTCAACCGGCGTTGCGTCTCCTGCACTTCCTCGAGCGTCAGGATTCGTTCGCCGCCCGGAAACACTTGCGCAAACGGACCATCGCCGCGAATGCGGTCCCCCAGGTGCACGATGGCGAGCGCATAGGTGTTGGCTGGGTTGTAGGACTTCACCGCGTTGAAATTCTGTGTCAGCAGGAACACCGGACCGCCCGCCACCGGTTGCCAGAGCCGCGCGCGCTCCTGCGGCCGCGGGAAGGGCTTCGCCGACGCCTGCGTCACGCCGCGCTGCATCCATGCCGAGATCGGCTGCATTGCCGTCGTGTTCGGCGCCACGCCGGCGGGCACGCGCACCTCGTAGCCCCACGCTTCGCCGCGCCGCCAGCCGCCGCGTTTCTGGAGATACTGCGCGGTGCCGGCCAGCGCATCGTCGGGCTTTCCGTAAGGCGACACGCGCCCGTCGGAATCGAAGTCGAGCCCCATGTTGAGCCAGACTTCGGGCATCCATTGCGTGTGGCCCATGGCGCCGGCCCATGATCCGACCATCTCGTCGGGCTTGCCCCAGCCGCGTTCCACGATGACGAGGGCGTTGAGCAATTCCTGCTCCCAGTAGGGCCGCCGCCGCGGCTCGCCCCAAGCCAGTGCGGCAAGCGCTGGAAACACGGGACGCATGTGCTTCGGGTTATCGATCACGTCGCCGAACGCCGACTCCATGCCCCACAGTCCGAGCATGGTGTGATGGTCGATGCCGTAGGTGCGCTCGATCTTCTCGAGTAGGCCGGCATGCTCGGTGGCGCGCTCGCGGCCGACCCGGATGCGCCAGTCCGAGACGCGGCGGTTGAGATACTGCCAGACCTGCTCGCGGAACTCGGGCTGCGCCTTGTCGAGGGCATAAACGCGGGTGTCGGGCTTCAAGCCGCTCAGCATGACGCGGGTGTAGGTGGTGTCGGAGACGCCGCGGGCCTTTGAACGGCCCCGGAACCGTTCGGCCCAGGCGGCGAACGCCGCGAGGTCGGGAGCGGGTGCCGCCGGCGCCTGGGCATGGGCCGGCGCTATCGCGCCGCCGAGCATCGCGCCGATCAGCGCGCGGCGGGACAGCCGGGTACTTTGGGAACAGGTCCGCATGGCACCGTTTTCGCCCCGTTCGCGCCCGAGCGTCCAGCAAAGAATGAGAAGGCTGGTGTCAGATACCCGACAAGACGCGCGCGGGCCTTCCTCTGCCGGCGCGTGTCGGGTGTCTGATACCGGTTTGGAGCGCAACGAGCCCAACGCCTGGTATCAGGCACCCGACATCAGACGTTTGAGCACATCTGAAAACGCGTTCGTCGTGTATCTGACACCAACACCAGTCCCGTTCCCTCGCTCCGCTGCGTCTGCTATCGGCTGGCGCTAGGGAGACCGCCATGACCAGCTATCCGCACTTGCTTCGCCCGCTCGATCTCGGGCACACGACCTTGTCGTGCCGCGCCATCATGGGCTCGATGCACACCCGGCTTGAGACGCTCGACCGGCCGCTGGAACGCATTTCGCGCTTCTATGCCGATCGCGCCAGGGGCGGCGCGGCGCTGATCATCACCGGCGGCTACTCGCCGAACGACGACGGCCTGATCGAGCCGAACGGCCCAGTGCTCGATAAGCCCCACCATCTCGCCGAGCACGCGCCCGTGACCCGGGCCGTGCGCGACGCAGGCGGCAAGATCGCACTGCAGATCCTGCACGCGGGGCGCTACGCCACCCACGGGACGTCCGTTGCGCCCTCGACGCTGGCCTCGCCGATCAATCCGAAGGCGCCGCGGCGCATGGACGAGGCCGACATCGAGCGCACCATCGAGGACTATGCGGTTTGTGCGGCGTTGGCGCGGGACGCTGGCTACGACGGCGTCGAGATCATGGGCAGCGAAGGCTATCTCATCAACGAATTCACAGCGCTGCGCACCAACAACCGCACCGACGACTGGGGCGGCAGCCTGGAGAACCGCCTGCGCTTTCCCCTCGAGATCATGAAGCGGGTGCGCGCACGGACGGGGCATGACTTCATCGTGATCTATCGCATCTCCTCGATCGATCTCGTCGAAGGCGGGCTTACCGCTGACGAGATCGTGGCGCAGGCCAAGGCGGTGGAGGCTGCCGGCGCGACCATCATCAACCAGGGCATCGGCTGGCACGAGGCCCGCGTTCCGACCATCGTGCAGAAGGTGCCGCGTGCGTTGTGGGCTTTCGCGGCCAAGCGCTTGAAGGATGCGGTGTCGATCCCGGTGATCGCCTCCAACCGCATTTCGACGCCGGAGGTGGCCGAGCGCATTCTCGCCGCAGGCGAGGCCGATCTCGTCTCGATGGCGCGGCCGTGGCTCGCCGACGAGGCGTTCATCAGCAAGGCGCGGGCCGGCCGGCGCGACGAGATCAACGTGTGCATCGCCTGCAATCAGGCCTGCCTCGATTACATCTTCTCAGGGCGTGTCGCGAGCTGCCTCGTCAATCCCAAGGCTGGCCGTGAGCTCGAATTCGATGCCCCGCCGCCGGTGCAGAAGAAATCGATTGCGGTGGTCGGTGCGGGCCCCGCGGGCCTCGCCTTTGCGACGACGGCGGCCGAGCGGGGTCACACCGTGGTGCTGTTCGAAGCAGCAGGCCGCATCGGTGGACAGCTCAATCTCGCGCGCAACGTGCCCGGCAAGGAGGAGTTCGACGAAACGATCGCGATGTGGCGCCGCCTGATCGACAAGCACGGCGTCACCCTGCGACTGTCTACGCGCGCCACCGTCGAGATGCTGCGCGGATTCGACAAGGTGGTGGTGGCGACGGGCGTGTCGCCGCGCGTGCCCGACATTGCAGGCATCACGCACCACAAGTGCGTCTCCTACATCGAGGTGCTGTCAGGCCGCGTGCGTGCGGGGAAGCGCGTCGCCATTATCGGCGCCGGCGGCATCGGCTACGACGTCGCCGAGTTCCTCTCCTCGCCGCCCGCGGACGTCGCCATGGATGCCCGGCACTTCCTGGCCGAGTGGGGCGTCGATCCTTCGAACACGGCGCCGGGCGGGCTCGCCAAGCCGGCCGATCCCGGCATCGAGCGCGAGATCGTCATGCTGCAGCGCAAGCCCGGTCGCATGGGACGCAGCCTTGGCGTTTCGACCGGCTGGGTATTGCGGTTGCAGCTCGCCAAGCGGCGCGTGGCACAGGTCGCGGGCGTCACGTATCGCTGGATCGACGACGACGGTCTGCATGTGACCGTCGGTACTGAGGATCGGCTCATTCCGGTCGACACCATCGTCGTGTGCGCGGGCCAGGAGGAGGAAACCGCGCTCTTCGATGCGCTGGTTACCGGCGGCATCGACGCAACAAAGATCGGCGGCGCCGACACGGCGGCCGAGCTCGACGCCATGCGCGCGATCGACCAGGGCCTGCGGCTCGCCTACGCCATCTGATCCAGTCGACTGCCGAATGGACAGGGATTTTGCCGCTCCTGGAGAATCTCATTCGCTGTTCAGTGTGGTGTGCGGCTCAGTTGCAATGGCACCCGTGTCCTCCTGATCACACAGCGTCAGCAGGCCATTGACTCCGGCCGACGTTCCCGGACTTATTCGTTGGTAAATGTCGCCTAGAAGCGGCCGTCAACAATGTTCCCGTCAGAGCTTGCGTCATCCATGCGTGCCTCGACCAGTGTCGGCCCGGACACCGCCAGCGCGCCGTACTTCGGCCGGCGCTTCATCCTGAAGAATGCCGTAGCTGTCGTGCTGCTGCTGGGCGTCTGGCTGGCGCTAGATACCGGCTATTTCACGCCCGACCGCCCGACCCGCGCCCAATGGGAGCGCCTGGAGAAGGCCAAGCGCGGCACCGGCGGCCAGCCGCACTATCAGTCGAATTTTTCGACCATCAGTCCCGGGGAGACGAGCAATCCGGCCGGCAATTGGGGCATGTACAATGGCGCGACGCTGTCGACCGTCCGCTACGATCCGGCCGGCGTCACCATCGACTACAATGGAGTCCCGTGGATCGGCGCGGCGTTCCGATTGAACCAGTACGAAGCGCAGCGCATCTATCGCGTCACGCTCGAGCGCGATGTGCAGGGCGAGCCCGGCGCCCTTATCGTCCGCAACCGGCAGATGGACCTGATGCGGACGCAGGTGCCGGTGGGCAAAGGCCCGATGTCGTCGGTGTTCATTGCGCCGCGCGGCAGCAGGGATCAGATCACGTTTGCTTTCATTCCCGACAATCCGGGCGCGCCCCAGGGCAGCCTACGTATTACGTCACTCAAGATCGAGCGGCTGGAGGACTGACGCCCGTGAGCCGGACGACTGCAGACAATCTGGATCTGGACGCCAAGCCATTTCCGCTGTTTCGCTTGGTGTCGCTGGAGACGGTGGCGATCGCTGTGCTGTCGATCCTGGCCGTGCTCTACATCATCCTCGACAACGACAGCTTCTTCAACTTCTGGACGGACCGCGACATGGTCCGCTCAGAGATGCTGCTGCGCGAGTTCCAGTGGATGGGCGCGGAGCTGTCCTATGGCTCGGCGGCTCGCGTGCCCGGCGGCTTTCTGCATTACCTCTGGGTGGTGCCCACGTTGTTCAGCAAGGATCCGGACCTCAGCTACAAGTTCTGCGTGCTGCTCGGCATGTTGTCGCTGATCCCGTTCTACATCGCGATGCGCAACGGCTTCGGCGTGGCGGCTGCCGCGACGTCGACCATCGTGCTGATGGCCTCTCCTGTTCTGTTCGGAACGCTGACGCGCCTGTGGAACCCGAGTTTCCAGGCACCGTTCATCATCCTGGCCTTTGCCTTCATGGTGCGGCTGCTCGCCGAGAAGCACACCGCGAGCTTCAAGTGGCTCGTCGCGGCGCTCGTACTCGGCATGCAGATGCACTTATCGACCTACCTGCTGGTCATCTGCATCGTCGTCGCACTCGTCGTCACGCGCACGCGCATTCCGGGACGCGAGGCGCTGGCAGCGCTGGGCATCACGCTGCTACTGCTCGCGCCCTATCTACTCGGTGAGCTGTTTTCGGGTTGGGACAACATCCGCCAGATGGTCGGCAGTCAGGGTCGCGGCGCCATGCGCTCGTTCGGCCTCACGAAAGGCCTGATGTACAACCCCGACAACGTCGGTGACGTCTGGCGCTGGTACATGCTGGGCACCGGCATGAACGACAATCTGCCCGCGACGCCGCTCGCCAGCGCCTACTCGTGGGCGCTGAACCTCGCCCTCGTCATCGGCGGCCTTTATACGCTCGTTTCACTCGCCTGCTGGCTCGAGTGGGGCAAGCCGATCGCCAACGCGGTTGGCATTCCGCACGGCGGCGCCTGGGGACGCGTACTCGTTGCGTCAATCATCCCAGTGATCGTCGGGTTTCTGTACTTCAGCTACTCGCCGCAGGTTGAGTTGGTGATCTTCGGCTCCGCGCGCTACCTGATGTTTGCGATGCCGGGTCTTGCCATCATCGCGGGTCTGGGTGTAGCCGCGCTGGTGGCCACGGCGCGGGGCTCGCAGCTCGCACAGGCGGCACTTGCCGTCCCGGTGATCGTGGGCTTTGCGATGCCGACCTGGGCGCTGACCGACTCGTTGCGGGCGCTCGACAAGCCCTACAACAAGCCTGGCCGCGATTTCATGGGCGGCCTTGATCAGATCAGCCGCGAGCTTGGCTGGGATCTCGCCGAGACGGTGGGCAAGACGACCATTCTGCGCCGGCATGAGGCGGCAGGCGACCGCTGGCGCTTCGAGTCGATCTTCGGCATTGGCTACGAGCTGCACCGGACCCGGACACCGGTGCCGTTCTCGACGAAGGGCAACTGCGCGGCATTCCTGACCAACGGCTGGAACATCTACGGCGACAAGGGCATCAGCGTCGAGGCGCTGCAGCGCTCGTTTGAGCAACCCAACCTGAAGCTCTCGATCGTGCGCCAGAAGCGCTTCACCAGCGACCTGCTCGTCGTCTATCAGCGCGACGGCGGACAGGGCTACTGCTTCACCGCGATCTCCAACCGCTACGTCTTCTCGGACGAGGAGAAGGCGATGTTCGACCGCTACGGCCGACTGGCGGTCGGGGCCGCGGAGCCGGCAAAGGCGACGGTCAAGCCGGGCCACCGGGGTGCTATCCTGAACCTTGGTCACGGCATCTACGCGATGCTGAAGCTCGGCGCGGAGGACGGCCGACCGGTGCTCGAGCTGCATTCCAATCAGCTGCGCGGCGACACCTACAACGGCGGCTTCCTGGACATTGGCATGATCCAGGATCCGCGGCTCGTGTTCACCAATGCCAACGGCCAGGCCGTGACATTCCTGATCGAGCGGGGGCTGGTCGGCGGAAAGGGCACGTTCACGCCGCTGAAGATCCCGTTCGCCCTTGACAAGGGGACCTGGGACGTGACCTTCGAGGCAGATGTCCATCCGCCGGTGAAACTCGGCGCCTGGCCCGTTGACCTTAGCAAGAAGAATTCCGTGAAGATCAAGGCCCTGTCGGGTTACTCCGTGGGCAATTGATCCAGCCGCAAGGCCGACGCCGGCCTGATCCGTAACCTGCGTAACAGCGAGCTTGCCATGTCCACACAGACCGATCCAAAAGACTTCTGGGAAAACAAGATCCTCACCTGGGAGGAGGGCCGCTACGAGCCGCGCAAGTCAAAAGGCAGCATCCTCGAACGCATCGCCGACGCCTCGAGCCGGTCGCTGCGCTATCGGATCCGGACGGGCGTCGAATTGCTGGCCCCCCACATCAAGGACAAGGCCGTGTACGAAATCGGCTGCGGTTCGGGCCTCGTCGCCCAGCGCTTCATCGAGCTCGGAGCGAAGAGCTATCACGGTATCGACATCGCCACGACTGCGATCGAGATCGCCAAGAAGCGCCAGCAAGAGCAGGGCTGGAGCGACAAGATCACGTTCGCGGTCGACAACGTGCGCGACATGGCGCCGATCAAGGCCGACGTGGTGTTTTCGCTCGGCGTGCTCGATTGGCTGACCGACGAAGAGCTCGACATCATGTTCCGCAAGCAGGGCAAGGCCGAGTACCTGCACGCCATCGCCGAAAAGCGGAACTCGCCGTCGCAGTGGGCGCATCGCGCCTACGTGCAGGTGTCCTACGGCTATAAGACCGGCGCCTACCGGCCGCGCTACTTCACCGCCGCCGAGATCGCCCGCATGTCGGCGAAGTATCGAACGGGGCCGTTCTACGCCTTCCGCAATCCGCAGCTGAGCTTCGGTGCGCTGATCTCGACGCTGCCGGTCGGCCCAAAGATCGATCTTTGATTGCGAGGGCGACGCTTTGAGGCGTCGCTGCCGCTTTCCACCCGCTTTCGGCGCGATACGCAGACCAGACCAAGGCGCATGACAGCATCTATCAGGAAGATAGGGAGCATATTTTTATAGCTTCATGGGATCGGACCCCACTCTTGCAGTCTGCCGCGACGGGTGTAGGTTCAGGGTTTCTATTCAGATGGAGAGCCGCCATGTCCGCGTTCTACGAGCTGCGCCAGTACAAGATCCGCCCCGGCAAGATGAAGGAATGGCTGACCTTGATGGAGGGCGAGATCATTCCGTTCCAGGTCTCAAAGGGCGCCGTCATCACGGCGAGCTTCCGTGGCGAAACCGACGAGAGCATCTACGTATGGATCCGCCGCTTCGAGAGCGAGGCGCAGCGCGAAGCAATGTACAAGGACATCTACGAGAGCGAGTTCTGGAAGACCAAGATCGCGCCCAAGGTCGGCGACCTGATCGACCGCGCGGCGATCAACGTGCAGCGCATCGTGCCGACGCGGCTGTCGTCGGCGCAGTAGCCGCACGCCCTGTGTTCACGCGCGTCAGGCCTGCCGGCGGCGCGGCAACTGCGTGCCAATGACGATTGCCCCCAGATTGCAGGCGCCGGCGAGCAGGATGGCGGTCGCGTAGCCGCCGGAGAGGTCGTAGAGGCGGGCGGCGATCACCGGCAGCGAGAGCGCCGCGACGCACCAGGCGACGTACATGCGGCTCGCGATGCGGCCGTAGTCTCCGCGCTCCCAGTAAGCGGCGACGGCGCCGGCCATCACGCCCGAGACGAGCCCATAGCCGACGCCGATCATGTTGATGGCGATGATGCACATGGCGACCGTCGGATAGAGCGTCAGCAACACCGCGCCGGCGAATGCCAGCGTCTGCGCGCCGGCTGCGACGTGAGGGATCGGCAAGCGGTCGACGAGAAAGCCGCCGCCGATGCGGGCTGCCGCAATCGTCAGGGTGATCACCGTGGTGGCGAGCAGCGCCAGTTCCTTGGTGCTGCCGTAGGCCTGTACGATGCCGGCGGCCTGGCTCAGCATGGTGAGGCCGGCGGCGGCCGCAAAGAAGAACACCGAAAACAACTTGAAGAACGAGGCCTTCTGCGTCAGCACGAAGGTGCGGCCGTCACGGCTCGCGGCGGCGTCCGCGAGGCGCACCCCCGACACCCGCAACAGCAGCACGCCAATGAGACCGGTCGAGAGCAGCGCGGCGCCGATGCCAGCGAGCGTCAGCCGCGCACCGATCGTGTCGATGCCGAGGCCGCAGAGCTGCACGGCGATCATGGCGCCGATCGGAAACAGGGCCAGGAGGTAGCCGTTGACGAGGCCGCGGTTCGACGGCACGAGCAGGTTGACGCACTGCTGCACGACAGTGAAAGCCGCCCCGCCCCCGATGCCGAACAGCACGCCGTAGCCGAGCGCCAGCTCGAGAACGCCCGTCGCGCGCGCTGCGAGCACCATGCCGGCGGCGCTGATCAGGGAGGCCGCCACCACGAGCAGTCCCGGACCCAGCCGCCCGAACAGCGACGGCGTGATGATGGCGCCGATCGTGTAGCAGACGGCCGACAGTCCGAACACGATCGACAGCTCCGAGCGGGAGACGGCGAGCAGCGTCTCGAGCGGCTTCAGGAACACGCTGAACGCGTACATGGAGCCGATCGGCAGGCCGACCAGGGTCGCGGCCAGCAGACTCGCCCAGAACCGGGTCGGCGCGCGAGATGGGGTCGTGGCGGCCGAGGTTTGCGGAGTGGCGGCAATGGCGGTCGGCGGCGGGTTGGCCACGAGATGCGGCGTCGGCGCCCGGGGTAACGGCGGCAACAGGCCCGCGATTGCGCCGGCCGGCGTCCAGTCGGCCAGGCCCGTCCACCAAACGAGATCGGCCGGTCTCAGATGGCGCTGCGCGACGAGCAGATCGAACTCGCGCGCTGTCATCGGCCCGTGCGTGTGGCCGTCGCGCGCGAGGTAGTATTGCGGGGCTTGGCTGGTCGCGTTCAAACCGATGGTCCTTGCAGGTGGCTGTGCACTGCACTCACGGCAGCGGCGCGAGACCTGGCGTGGCGCCAGCCGGGATCGGCGCGCGCGAGACGTTCAGCACCATGGCGAGCAGGCTGTAGTAGCCGTGGATGCCGCACAGATCGATGACGCCGCGCTCGCCGAACAACTGCAAGGCCCGCCCATAAGTCGGGTCCGACACCGACTTCGTGCGAATGAGCTCGTCGAGGAAATCCCAAACGGCGGCCTCGTCGATGGCCATCCCGGCGGGGCGGCGTCCGTGCGCCACCGCCTCGATGATCGAGACGCGCAAGCCCGCTTTCTCGGCGATCGGGCGGTGCGCGTACCACTCGAAGTTCTGCGACCAGTGCCGCGCCGTGATCAGGATCGCCAACTCGGACAGGCGCGGCCCGAAGGCGCTGTTGTAGCGCAGGTATTCGCCCGTCTTCTGCAGGCGGTCCATGAAATCGGGGCTGCGCAGCAGGGGAATGAACGGTCCCATGATGCCGCCGCGCGGGCCAGCGGTCATGGCGGCGACCACTTTTTTCTGGACCTCCGTCATCTGGGCGTCGGCAATCGGCGGCATGCGGGGCGTCGTGGCCATGGTGGTCTCCAAAGGATGGCGGCTCGGGCGCACAGTAAGGCGCGAGCCCCGTCAATGGCCAGTGGTCTGTCGCCCCTTGATTTCCGCCCAAGCCAATGGCCATTGTCCGGCTCGATTCGCATACCAAGTAACTGGAAGCGCTACCCTGGAGGATCATCGGCATGAGCACGACCAAGGCCGGCTTTCTGGGCGTGCTTGGACGCGCGGTCACGCCCTCTCGCGAAACGCTGCGCCAGTTGCGCGCGCGCACCAAGGGCGTCGGCCGCCGCCAGGATTTGCGTCCGCGCCTCGTGCTCGCCAGTGCAAGTCCGCGCCGCCTGATGTTGCTGTCTCAGGTCGGCGTCGAGCCCGATGCCTTGCGTCCAGCCTCCATCGACGAGACGCCGCGCCGCGCCGAGATGCCGCGCAGCCTCGTCACACGGCTTGCCCGCGCCAAGGCCGAGGCCGCGCGCGATCTCATCGCCGACGACAAGGAGCTGGCCGAGGCCTACGTACTCGCCGCCGACACGGTGGTTACGCACGGCCGCAACATCTTCGGCAAGCCGAAGAACGTCGAGGAGGCGCTCGCCATGCTGCAGCGCTTGTCGGGGCGCTCGCACCGCGTCTTGACGGGCCTGTGCTTGATCACGCCGGAGGATCGCGTGCGGCTCAAGATCATCGACACGCGGGTGCGCTTCAAACGCCTCTCCAAGGAGGAGATCGAGAGCTATCTCGCCTCCCGCGAGTGGCGCGGCAAAGCTGGCGGTTATGCGATCCAGGGGTTTGCCGGCTGTTTCGTGCAGAAACTGGTCGGCTCCTACACCAACGTCGTCGGCCTGCCCCTGACCGAGGTTTGCACGATGCTGGTGGGCGAAGGCTTCCCGATCCACTTCAACTGGCTGAAAGCCGGCGAGGGCGAGCTCGAGTGAGCGGCGCCGAGTACGGGGGGAAGAATGGGGGGGAAGAATGGGGACAGTTTGAATTTCTGCGCTCAGCGACGATGGTGTTCGGGGCCAAGCGCCGCGGTTCGATGGGCGCGGGCTGGGAGCCCAAAAAGGCTTTGGAAATTCAAACTGTCCCCATTCTTTGTCCCCATTCTTTGCCGCTGCGCCCTCAATACCCGATCGCCATGCCGTCCTTGCGGCAGTCGCTGGCGCCGATCAGCGTGCCGTTGGCGCGGTCGAACTGGATGATCTGGCCGCCGCCCCAGGGATCGGGACGCATCGCCACCGGGTGGCCCATCGCCTTCAAATCGTTGGCGACCTTCACTGGCACGCCCTCTTCGAGCCACAGCTTGCCGTCCTCGAAGAATACACGGGGCGCGTCGAGCGCCTCCTGCGCGTCGAGCCCGTAATCGAGCACGTTGCTCATCATGTAGACGTGGCCCATGGGCTGGAAGTTGGCGCCCATCACGCCAAACGACATCCAGGGCTCACCGCCCTTGTAGGCCATGGCTGGGACCAGCGTGTGCATCGGCCGCTTGCCCGGCGCAATGCAGTTGCGGTGTTTTGGATCGAGCACGAAGCCCTGGCCGCGGTTGTGGAAGACGACGCCGGTTTTCCTGGTCACGATGGCAGAGCCGAAGCCAGAGAAGATCGAGTTGATGAACGACACCGCCATGCCCTGCTCGTCCACGACCGTCATGTAGATCGTGTCGGTGCCCTTGGGCTGCGGGATCGGTCCGAGGTCCGCCTTGCGCACCTTGCGGTCGATGCGTTTGGCGAGCTCGTCGGCGAAGGCGTCCGACAGCATGTGGGCGACGGGAACGTCGGCGCGCTCTGGATCGGCGACGAATTGGTCGCGCATGGCAAAGCACAGCCGTACCGCCTCCATCAGCACGTGATAGCGCTCGGTCGAGGCCGGGCCGTCGCCGAGTTTGCCGCCGAACCGGTCGAGCACCTTCAGCATGACGAGCGCGACGATGCCGTGCAGGTTGGGCGGCAGCTCGAACAGCTCGGCCCCCTTGTAGGTGACCGAGATCGGGTCGACATAGGCGCTGCGCTGGGCCGCGAAATCCTCCATCGTGTGCAGGCCGCCCAGGCCTTTGAGCTCGGCGACCATGTCTTCGGCGACCTCGCCCGCGTAGAAGCCGTCGCGACCGCGCTCGGCAATCCGCTTCAGGGTCTTGGCGAGTGCGGGGAACGTCATGATTTCGCCGGCGCGCGGCGTGCGGTTGTCCTTCAACAGGTGCTGCATCGCCCCCGCATTGCCGCGGATCTTCGCATCGAGCCCCGCCCAGTCGTGGGCCACGCGCGCATGCACCGGGAAGCCGCCCTCGGCGTACGCGATCGCCGGCGCCAGGATATCCGCAAACGTCTTGCGGCCGTGGTCCTTCAGCAGCGTCGCCCAGGCATCGATGGCGCCCGGCACCGTCACGGCATGCGGGTTCTGCGTCGGGATCGCGGTCATGCCGGCGCGGGCGTACCACTCGGGCGTCGCAGCCTTCGGCGCGCGGCCCGAGCCGTTGAGCGCGATGGGCTTTGGCTGGCCGGGTTTGGCGATCAGCGCGAAGCAATCGCCGCCGATGCCGGTCATGGCGGGCTCGACGACGCACATCACGGCCGTGGCGGTGAGCGCTGCGTCGACCGCATTGCCGCCGCGGCGCAGCATGTCGATTGCCGCGAGGCTGGCGAGGGGATGCGAGGTCGCTACCATCGCCTTGCGGCCGATGACGGGCGAACGGCCGGGGAAGTGAAAATTGCGCATGTGGAACTCCTGCAGACGGCAGCGGCGGCCGACCAATTGTCAGGCGCCTTTGGTAGACGGGAAATACTGCGGCGCCTCGCCGCGATCAAACATCCCGTAGTCCCGCGACACGAGGACGAGCTGCGCTGCACTGACGCATGCGTCGTCGGCCGCCGCCTGCAGCAAGGCCAGACCCCGCGCCTGATCCTCGACGTGCGCGACGGCTGCGAACGAGGCCTCGTTGTAGACGCTGCGCCACGCTTCGCTGGCGGGGGAACCGGTGAACGGTTTGGCCACCGACCGCGCCACCAGCATGAAGCGCTCCGCCCGTCGTGCCGGATCGTTGTAGGTGACCCCTTGGCGGATCTCCTGGATGCGGCCGGGCTCGACCCTGTCGGCGATCACCGCGCCGACCCGCAGGCGATAGTCCTCCAACACCTCGCGCCGGCCCGACGTCTGCGCCCCGTAGTGGCGGCTGTTGGCGCGCCAGCGGGCGAGGCTTGCTTCGTCCGTCCACAGCTGATGGGAGAGCAAGGTGGCGGGTCGCGACAGGCTGCGGAAGCGATCGAGGAAGGCCACGCCGCCCGAGGCTTCGAGTTCAGGCCGCAGGCTGGCCGCGATCTCGAGATAGCGGTCCTGCTGGCCCTCGCGCGGCGTCACTTCGAAGAACAGGGCGATCATTGCGCACCTCCCGTTTGGATGCGCCGCCAGACTGGCGCAAGCGCCTGGATGTTCCAATGAAAATCCGGAGCTGGGGTAGGGCGGTCAGACAGCCAAGGGTATCGGGACCGGCTTTGTGGCCGGCGAGAAGCCAACGCCACCCGGCTCGAGGCCAAAACGGTTCGGACCGGAATTACCGCGGGCCAAGTGCAACCACAAGGTGGCGGCAAACACCGGCAGCATCGAGCAGCCGACAGCCAGCAGGGACCACGGGCTCCTGGGCATCAGGCTCTCGAGGCCGAGCGTGAGCACGAAAGCGATCGCGACGCCGAGCGTCCACAGCACGGTCACCGGCAGCGCCCAGGCCAGGCGCCAGGCGCTAAGCCCGAGATCGTGCAGCCGCTTGGAACAGGCCGACAGCGCCAGCCAGCAGAACAGGATCTTGAACACCGTGGCGACTGGACCCTGGAGACTGACTCCGACACCCCAGAACGCGGCCGCCAGTCCGACCTGGATGGCGAACATGGTGCTGGCGATGATCAGCAGCCCCCGGCGGTTGCAGCGGCCGCGCGGGTCGAGCAAGGTTTGGACGAGTGCGGCGAGGTCGCGCATGGGCGTTTTTCTTTATGCGGTTCCGGAGGCCTTCCGGGATCGGACCGGAAGCGCCGCCAATCTAGGCTGGACTGGTTGAAACGCCGTGAATGTGCCCCGCCCCCCGCCAAGGTGACAGGCGGGGCCTTGCCGAGCGACCGGCGTCGCCTACACTGATGTGCGATGATCCGCTCGATCCGACGAGGTCCCCATGCCGACCACCCCGATCACCGTGACGCCGCTGCATCCGCTGTTTGCCGCCGAGGTTTCGGGCGTCGCGCTGTCGGGGACGCTCGACGAGGCGACCATTCGGGCCATCGACGAGGGCGTCGACCGCTATGCCGTGCTCGTGTTCCGCGGCCAGACGCTCGACGACGACGCGCTGCTCGATTTCGGCCGGCGATTCGGACCAATCTCGGCGCCGCGCAATCCGCGCTCCGACCATCGGCTCAAGCATGGCGCCATTGCCGACATCTCGAACCTGACCAACAAGGACGAGGTGCGCGGGCGCGACGACCACAAGCGGCTCGATGCGCTCGGCAACCAGCTTTGGCACTCGGACGCCTCGTTCCGGCCGATCTCGGGCGCGCTGTCGATGCTGTATGCGCACGTGGTGCCGCCGAAGGGCGGGGACACCGAGTTCGCGGACCTGCGCGCCGCCTGGGATGCGCTCGATGACGAAACGAAGCAGACGGTCGAGGGGCTCGAGGCCGTGCACTCGATCTTCCATTCGCGCGGGCTGCTCGGACACACCGACTACACGCAGGCCGAACGCGCGTCGCTGCCCGACGTCAAGCATCCGCTGGTGCGCGTGCATCCGGGCTCGAAGCGCCGCACGCTCTATCTCGGCGCGCACGCCTCCCACATCGTCGGCTGGCCGATACCGGAAGGCCGCCTGCTGATCCGCGAGTTGATGGACCACGCGACCGAGCGGCGCTTCGTGCACACCCACAAATGGCGGGTCGGCGATCTCGTGATCTGGGACAACCGCGCGACGCTGCATCGCGGGCGGCGCTACGACGACCAGGCGTACCGGCGGGATCTGCGCCGGGTGACGACGCTCGACATGACGTCGGCTAGCGACAATCCGGAACTGGCGACGGCGATGGTCGGCGCGCTTTGAGCGCCAATTCAGGCCGCTGCGTCACGCCGTGATCGAAACGCCGAAGGGGGCGAGCGAGGCTGCAATCCGGGTGCGATCGTCGACCGGGATCATGTTGAGGTCGCGGAAATCGATCGGTGCGTGCTTGGGATCGAAGCCGGCGAGGTGGGTCGGCAACAACCTGCCGAGGGACAGCGCGTGGGCCGCCTCGATCTTGACCCAGCGTGACGCGGTGCTCTGAGGAGTCCACACGACGATCGTGCAGGCGGCGGCGCTGATCGCCTCCTCGATCAACGTGCGGATCTCCGGGCCGCCGGGGAAGCCCTGATCCCACACGACATCGGCGCCGCGCGCGCGCAGCCATGCGACGAGGTCGGCGACCAGCTCGAGGTTCAGCCGCGCGTAGGAGATGAAGATTGTTGCCTTGTCCCGGCGAACAGGCTCGGCGGTGTGGCGCAAGGTCTGGGAAGGATTGCGCGACGCATGGCGCAGGCTATCGCGGCGCGCCTTTGCGGCGTCGGCGAGCGCTGCCAACTCGACGTCGGCCGGCGCCGGCTTGGCCGCAGTGCGGGCCTGCCGCTTGGACATCGTCTTGGGCATAGTGGTGGGCATGGGCGGTTCGCTCCGTTGGCCCCGGTTCATGCGACCGGCTTGCGCCCATAGTCGCGGAACAGCAGGTTCAGGGCTTCGAGGCCGAGCTCCTGGATCGACTTGCCCTGGTCCTCGGCGATGGCATCGAGTGCATCCTTGGCAAGCGGATGCATGTAGATGGAGATTCCCTTCAACGCCTTGCGTCCCTTGCCGATCGGATAAGCCTCGGGTGGTGCGGGCGTCGGGACTTTGCGCGTCACACCGGAGTTGGCGCGCAGCAGGGCTTTGCGCTCCGACGCCGTGGACTTGATCGTCGCGCCCTGCGTGGGGCGACTTTTTGCGGCCGTGCCACTGCGCCGGCTCATGCGGTCCTCCGCGCGCTGGCCGCGACCTGCGCATCGATGGCCGCGATCTCGCCGTAGAGTTTCTGCATGACCTTGGCGGCGGCTTTGCGGGGCGCGCTTTCGATGAGGGCGCGCCCGTCCGCGAGCGCCAGCGCCAGCTCGGGCTGGTTCTCGATCGCGACGGCGAGCAGGCGCGCACCGAAGTCCTTGGTGACGACGCGCCGGACGATGTCGCGCTGGGCCTCGTCCTTGCTCGGCGAGGACAGCACGACGACGGCCTTGCCGAGCGAGCCGATGCGCTTCAGGTAATCGAGCGTCTCGACGAGCGAGAACTTGTCGAAGATGTCGGTGCGCGTCGGCACGATGACGATGTCGGCTGCCGCTGCCGCAAAGATCATGCTGCGATCGACGGCGGGCGGCGTGTCGATGACGACGAGGTCGGTGCCGCTGTCGCGGGCCGAGCGCAACATGGCGTCGAGGCTCGGCGCGGTGCCGTGCACGACGGTCGGCTCATCGCTGCCGGTACGGGCCTCACGCATGTCCGCCCACTGCTCGGCCGATCTCTGGGGGTCGAGATCGATGATCGAGACGACCTCGCCCTTCAGCTGCGCCGCGATCGCCAGATGGATGGCGAGCGTCGTTTTTCCAGACCCGCCCTTCTGGCTCACCAGGCTCCACACACGCATCGACGATACTCCGAACCTCGGTCTCACTCCTGATGCTGATTGCTAGCAGCTGACTGCTAGCAACGCCAACGCAATCTTAACGCAAGTCCGGTGCTGTATCGCGCGTCACCCCACCGGTGGCCTGGGGGCCGGGGAATTCAATTCAGAGGCACAGCGCAACGGCTGGCAAATTTCAACCGTTGGTATGACACCTGTGCAGGGCCAGTGCCCCGATCTGGGCCACCTCGGCGGGCGGCGTTGAGGCGACGGTAACCCTATGGCAACGTTGCGGTGCCAGAGTGCGCCCTGGCTCAATCGAGCGTGTCGTGTCCCTCAAAGTCTAAGTTGCGTAACCGTCAATGTCGTTCGAGCGTTCCGGCAATCAAGCACGGCCGCTGCTCCTCGTCTCACTCGAGGATCGGCTGCACCGCGCGGTCCTCAGGGCCGCGGGGTTCGCGTTGCTTTTGCTCGCCGTGCTCGGCTGGCTGTCGCTGGCGACCTGGTCGGCGCTGGATCCAAGCCTCACGCATGCGACCGGCGGCCTGACGCGCAACTGGCTCGGCGCCCTCGGTGCGATCGTCTCCGACTTGCTGCTGCAGACACTCGGCTTCTGCGCGATCTTCGCGTTTCTCGGGTTCGCGGTGCCCGGCTACGAGTTGGCCCACAACGGCCGGATCGATGCGTTCCGGCTGCGACTCGGCCTGCTCCCCCTGGCGATCGTCGTGCTGGCGGGTGCGTTCGCATCGGTGCCAGCACCTGCGAACTGGCCGGTCAATCATGGCCTCGGCGGCATCATCGGCGACATCGTGTTCGGCACGGTCTCAGGCCTGCTGGCCGTCATCAATCCCGCGCGGGCGGGTGCGGCCACCGGTCTCGTGCTGTTTGCGGGTGGCATGTGCCTGCTGTCGTCGGGTCTGGGCTTGAGCCAGCGCGAGTGGTCGCTGCTGTGGCAGAAGAGCTCTCGCCCTGTGGATTTGGGTGCTGGCGGCGGCTTCGGCGCCCGGTCGTTGTCTCTGATCTCGGGCTGGTTTGGCCGGTCACGGCGCAAGATGGCCGCGAACGATAGCCTCAGCCTCACGCCTGAAGCGGGCGTGGTCGCCAGCGCGCATCAGCCGTTCGTGCCCCACGGTGCGCCGCAACCAGTTCCGACAACTGCCGCACTGCCGATCGAACTGCCGCCACCGCCGCGCCCGCATTCGCCCGTTCCTGGGCCGCAGGCCTATCGCACAGCCGCCCCCAACGTGCTGCCGGCGGGCTTCGACCGCGACACCGAAATCGCCAGCCGCGGCATGGCGCAGCGGTTCGCGCCGCGCGCCGACACGCCCGAGCCCAAGCGCTCGGCCACCGAGATCATCGGGGGACTGTTCGGACGCCCGTCGGCGGCGCCCGAGGGCAGCTATCGGCGCCCCTCGCTCAACCTTCTGGCGCGGGCCGCAGCCGCGCGTCCGAGCGCGGAATTCACCCAACCGGTGCTGCGCGGCAGCGCCCGTCTGCTCGAGGACGTGCTCGCCGATTTCGGCGTCAAGGGCGAAGTGAGGGACATTCGTCCAGGTCCCGTGGTGACGCTATTCGAATTCGAGCCGGCGCGCGGCATCAAGTCGTCGCGGGTCGTCGCGCTGGCGGACGACGTCGCCCGCTCGATGAGCGCCGCGTCCGCCCGCATCGCGCCGATCCCGGGGCGCAACGTGATGGGCATCGAACTGCCGAATGTGCGCCGCGAAACGGTGCATCTGCGCGAGCTGCTGGAAGCCGAGGCCTGGCGCGGCGCCGATCTGTCGCTGCCCGTCGTGCTCGGCAAGGGCATCGGCGGCGAGCCGGTGATCGTCGATCTCGCGCGCATGCCCCACCTGCTCGTGGCGGGCACCACGGGTTCGGGCAAGTCGGTCGGCGTCAATGCGATGCTGCTGTCGCTACTGTATCGGCTGGGACCCGAGGATTGCCGTCTGCTGCTGATCGACCCGAAGATGCTGGAGCTGTCGGTCTACAACGGCATTCCGCATCTGCTGGCGCCGGTCGTCACCGACCCGCACCGCGCAGCTGCTGCCCTCCAGTGGGCCGTCGGCGAGATGGAGGAGCGTTACAAGCGCATGGCGCAACTGGGCGTGCGCAGCATCGAGATGTTCAACAACCGCGTGCGCAATGCGCGGAAGCGCGGCGAGCTCGCCGGCCGCATGGTGCAGACCGGCTTTGATGCGCGCACCGGCGAGCCGCAATACGTGCGCGAGCAGATCGACGACCAGCCGTTGCCCTATATCGTCATCGTGGTCGACGAGTTCGCCGACCTGATGGTGGTCGCCGGCAAGGAGGTCGAGGGCGCGGTGCAGCGTCTCGCGCAGATGGCGCGGGCGGCCGGCATCCATCTGATCATGGCGACGCAGCGACCGAGCGTCGACGTCGTCACCGGCACCATCAAGGCCAACTTCCCGACCCGTATCGCCTTCAAGGTGGCCTCCAAGATCGACAGCCGCACGATCCTCAACGACCAGGGCGCCGAGCAGCTGCTGGGCGCGGGCGACATGCTGTACTCACCGGGCGCGGGATCGATCGTGCGCGTGCACGGTCCATTCGTCTCCGACGAGGAGGTGGAGCGGGTGGCTGGCGAGCTGCGTGCGCAGGGCGAGCCGCAGTACGTCGCCGACCTGATGCGCGAGGCGCCAGCGGGTGGGAGCAGCGCTGGTGCTGCGCCTGGAGCCCGGCCTGATGCCGCCACCGAAGACGCCGACGATCTGTTCGACCGCGCCGTCGCCATCGTGCATCGCGACCAGAAGGCCTCGACCAGCTATCTGCAGCGCCGGCTGTCGATCGGCTACAACCGCGCCGCCGACTTGATCGAGCGCATGGAACGCGAGGGCCTCGTGTCGCCGGCCGACGCCGTCGGCCGCCGCCGCATCCTGATGGGCAGCGACGACGGCAACTCGCTGGAGTGATCCGCGCAGCCAAGCTGGGCTTGGGTCATCGATCACGCATGTTGCTTTGTGACCAAAGCGGCCATGTCCCGCGAGTACGGGCGACGTTTTTGACGAGGCATCCGGATGCCGGCCCTGGTGCCCGCTACCCCCGCTTCCGCAGCACCAGCACGACGACCCAATCCCACGGGATGCTGCTCGCGTAGACGAAGTTCAGCATTCGCGCGATCAGGTCGCGGCCCAGATACTGGAGGCGACGCTTCACGCGCCGCTTGAAGCCGTGCCCGCGCGGGCGGAAGGATGGCCCGTAGCGAACCACCGAGAATGACGTGCCAACCATCAGCTGCTCGATCGTCGATTGCGACAATTGGCTACGATGCGTGTGGTCGGCGGCCTGGCACATCAGGCCGAAGGGACTCTGCGAGTTCGGAAAGCGCAGCAGCAGCTGACCCCCCGGTTTCAGCATGCGCTCGGCTGCGAAGAGCCGCGTGCGCACCTCGTCGGGCGTGAAGTGCTCGAACACGTCGAAGGCCATGATCGTGTCGAAGCGTCCAGCGTGGTGCTCCGCGATGGTCTCGAAGTCGGACGCCAGCAGCTCGACGCCGCGAGCCTTCGCCGCTTCGAGCATGGCCGCATTGATCTCGGTGCCGGCGATCCTCGCGCCCTTCTCGCCGGCCCAGGCGATGAAGGCGCCGGAGCCGAAACCGATTTCCAGCACCTCTGCGCCGGCGATCGCGAGGTCGCGCGTCTCGCCCTTGAAATAGTCGATCTGCTCGGTATCGAACGTGAACGGCTTGTCCCACCCCTTCCACGCCTCGTAGCCGGCATAGGCCGCGGGGGCCGTCGCCCGTGTCGTCGCGGGTGTGCCGTCGCTCACGTCGTATCTCCCCGCTGGCGCCGGATCTCGAGGCACTTCTCGACCACCTTTGCCGCATGTGCATCGGTCGAATAACCGGACGTCAGCGCCCGGTGGCGGCCGGCCGCGGCAATGCGCGCACGCTCTTCCGGATTTGCAAGGTAATGCCGCACCTTCGCGACCAGCTCGTCCAGCCCATCGAACATCGCGCAGTCGCGCCCCTCCTCGAAGAAGCCGCGCACCTCGTCGTTCCTCTCGTGCAGCATGAACCCGCCGACGGCCGGGATCTCGAACGTCCGCGTCGTCGTCAGGTCGCCCTGCGGCGCACCGGGCTGCGCCTCGATCAGGATGGCGAGATTGATATCGGAAGCGGCAATGGCCGTCGAGAACTCGAGGCCGAGGA